>JBAZRU010000182.1:0-10823 GCA_041662805.1 Candidatus Hydrogenedentales bacterium
GGCATCAAACTGCACAACATCGGCGAGGTGCTCGAACGCGGCGCGAGCCACGTCGCCGTCGTTACCGCGGTCACCGAAGCGTCCGATGTCCGAAAGGCCGCCGCCGACTTACGCGATGCGATGCGCGCGCCGCACCGCCAATGAGCACGCTCTACGAAACCCCCGCGTACTACGCGATGGCCTTCTCCTATCGCGACATCGACGAAGAAGTCGGCATCATGGAAGAGATCATCCGCCGCCATTCGCGCCGGCCCGTCGGGCGCGTCCTCGAAGTGTGCTGCGGCCATGCCCCGCACATGCCTGAATGGCTTCGTCGCGGATACGAATACACCGGCATCGACCTGAGCCCCGCAATGGTCGCGCACGCCTCGGCCCGCGTCGCCGAAGCCGGCGGCAACGCAGAAGTCCTGCGCGCCGACCTCACAGACTTCTCTTTGCCGCGCGCGGCGGACTTCGCTTACCTGCCTTTGTCTTCCTTATACGTGACTAACGGCGCGCAGATGGAGTCGCACTTCGCTTCGATGGCGGAAGCCTTGCGTCCCGGCGGCCTCTATCTCCTCGAATGGTGCGTCAACTTCGATCCATTCGTCGATATCCTCGACACCTGGGAAATCGACCGCGACGGCGCGCACATCGACGCGAGCTACTTCATGCGCTGGGTCGATCGCGTCGAACAGCTTGTCGAGGAAACGATCCATCTGAGCGTTACGCACGAAGGCAAGCAGTTCGACCTCGATCAGAAGGCCCAACGCCGCGTCCTGTTCCCGCAGGAGTTCCTCGCCTTTATCCGCGCGCACAACGCCTTCGAATTCGTCGGCTGGTGGAACGACTGGAACCTCGGCCTCCCCATCGAAGGCCCCGAACCCACCCATCGGCCCATCACAGTCATCCGAAGGGTGTAAAGTCCGGCCGTCCTCTACTTCTCCGCGGCCGCGTCCAGTGCTCGCACAGGCCCGTGCCACACGCCCTCGCCGAACACCAGCCGCGACTCCTCGGGAAACATTTCCTGGCGCACACGGATCAGGCTCGCCGCATAGTCCCAATCGCAGGACAACGGCCGCCAGCCATACCCGTCCGCCGCACTGTTCCAAAAGCGAAGCACGCTGTCGAACGGGTCTTCGAGCGACAAGGACGTTTTCGGAACCCCGCCTTCAATCAGCGCGTATGCCCCGTCCACCAACCCCCACGTACCGAAGAGAATCTCGTCGACGGTCGTCCCGTATCGAAGCTCAAGATCCCCGTGGCGTTGCGCCTCTTCGATAACGCTCCGCAGGGTACCCAGTTCCTCTTGCTCCGCGTGAATGAGCGATTGCAGACGCAACGGAGGCGTCTTTTCTCGCAACGGGCCCATCGCCGAGTGGATGATCCGCGAGTCTCCGGGATTGAGTTGGCTGAACAGGCAAACCGCCTCGCCCAAGGCCAGCATGCGCTCGCGCGTATTGCCGGCGAATTCGATGCCGCGCCGCATCAGTTCCGTGCGCCTGCGCAACGAAAGGTCCGCCAATGCGATGACGATCTCCTCTTTGCATGAGAAGTAGTGGTATATCGTGCCCTTCGAGACCCCGCACTGCGCGCCGATACGCTCCATGGTCAGCCCGTAGTAGCCATCCGAAAGAAACAAGTCGCGCGCAACGCCCAATATGGTTGCGTCCCGCTCTTGCAGCTTACGAATTCTCGGTGAAACAAATGCCACGACCGTGGGCTCCCCGTAAGACCCGGCGCACACGCCCCCTACCCTACACACCAACAGACTACAGCGGTCAGCCTGAACGGTCAAGAGAAAGAACGGCTCCGCTCCGTTCCATAGATCCCATAGGTCGTATACGTTTTATAGGTCTTATACGTCCTATAGGTCCTATACGTCCTATAGGTCCTATGCGTCCCGCCCCTCTCTCATCCCCCATCTCCGACAAAAGCAGAAGGGCCGGTGTGACTTCATGGGGCAGTCACCCCCGGCCCTTCAGCCGTCCTGCTCTATGGAAACGCGGAAAGCATACGGGTCCGGCTTTCCACTCTGTCGCAAATTACCCCGCGGACGCGGCAAGCGCTCCTGCGGCAACCGCAAACGACGGCGTAATCGGGGCCTCTTCGCCCGGATACTTCACGAACGATACGTGACCGTCCATGTACAGCACGTTCGAGCCGCCCGGCACGTGATTGAAACTCTTCACTTCCGTCGACGTCGCATCCCACATCACGAAGATCTCGCTTTGGGCGCCCGCGGATGCGGCCGGATTGTTGATGTCGCTGATGAGGAAGCGTTCGATGCCTTCACGCAAGCGATAGACCGTGTCGCTGCCCCCGTTGCCCGCGCCGCTCATGCCGCCTGTATCGTTGTCCAGGGGCGGAATCGGGCCGCGCGTGTTGGTGGGCATCTGAAGCATGTCGTTGGCGAGATACAAGTTGATGAACTGCATTCCAATTTGCGTCGGGATCGTCGCCCCCGGCTCGGTCGTGACGCCCATCGCCGATAGCACGCTCGCGTCCATTAAGTACTCCGTTCGCTCGTCGCACCGGTCGTACATGAACCCGAAGTAGTAATACGACCAGGAAGCCGCCCACCAATTGTTGTACGTGGTATCGCCTTCCACTCCCAGGAATCCAAGGATGGACGTCCCGTC
This sequence comes from Candidatus Hydrogenedentales bacterium, assembly GCA_041662805.1. Lineage (GTDB taxonomy): Bacteria > Hydrogenedentota > Hydrogenedentia > Hydrogenedentales > SLHB01 > JAIBAQ01. Next base: position 2,622 of record JBAZRU010000182.1, read on the forward strand.
TTCGTAGAACATGTCTTCAGTCTTGTGCTTGGCGCTCGACGGACACACGTAAATGTTGGGGTCCGTTACATACTCGGGATAGACGGCGGCCGCCAACGGCGTCATAATCGGCCCATAGCATGGCGTGCAGACCGTCTGGTTCTGCATCGGCGGGAACTTCTCTCCCCTCGATTCATTCGCGTACATCTTGTAAACAAGCCCGAACTGCTTCAGGTTGTTTGCGCAACTCGCGCGGCGCGCCGCTTCGCGCGCCCGTGCAAGCGCCGGGAGTAATATCGCTGCCAAGATGCCTATGATGGCAATGACAACGAGGAGCTCAATCAGTGTAAACCCTCTTTTTCTCATAGCTACTTTCCCCATTCTGGTTAACGTTACAACGACTTCTCATCCAAAAGTGACCGCCTGGTCACTTGAAGCCATGCCTCCGAAACCTTCCCCGATCCAGGCGACTCCCCATAGATCGCACGAGCCTCTTCCGCGAACACTTCTTCGCGCGCCCGAAGCAAGCTCGCGGTGTAGTCCCACTCCGTGAAGAGCGGCTTCCACCCGTAACCGTCTGCCGCGAAATTCCAAAACCGCCACACCCGCTCGAACGGATCGTCGATGTGCAGCGACGTCCCGTGCGCACCCCCTTCAATCAGCAAGTGCGCTCCGTCCACAAGGCCCCACGTACCCAAGAGCATCTCGTCCACCGTGGTCCCATTCGACAGAACCACGTCCTGTCGCGCTATCGCCTCGTCGATGACGCCCCGAAGAATGTCGAGCTGTTCCCGCTCCGCCTGAACCAACGACTGGAGCCGCAGCGGCGGCGTCTTTTCCCGGAGCGTTCCCATGGCCGCATGGATAATCCGGGAATCCCCCGGATTCAGCAGCACAAACAGAACCACCGCCTCGCCCACCGCCAGGATCCGTTCCCGCGTGCCCCCCGCGAAAAGCGTGCCCCGCCGCATCAAGTCCGTCCGCTTCCGAAACGCCTTGTCCGCCAGCGCGATGATGATCTCCTCCTTGCAGGAGAAGTAGTGATAGATCGTCCCCTTGGACAGCCCGCACCGCGCCGCAATCCGCTCCATCGTCAGGCTGTAGTAGCCGTCTTCGAGGAATATCGTGCGCGCCGTATCAAGGATGGTGTCGTCCCGTTCCTTGAGCTTGCGAAGCCGTGGCGAGGAGAACGCCATTCGAAAGAACCCCCAAAAGATGCAAGACCGGAAAACAAACGAAACTAACTTTAAGTTGACATGACGTCAAGTCAACCTAGAGTTAGTTTAACCCCTCAATCTGCATTCTGTCAAGACCCGTTGGAATGGGTTCCTTCCCTCTCCCGCAGCGCTCCAATACGACAGCCCCCCGCCGTACTCAACTGGGGTCTGGTTGCTGCAATTCTCGTAACCTATTGTGCAAAAGCAGCTTACGTCAACAAGTTCGGCCGGGATAGGGGAGACCTCCTACCCTTGTTTCCCGAATCACCACCGCCCTTCGTCAAGAGTTTACCCCTTGTTTCGCGAAGCCACCCGCCCCTCGTCAAGAGTCTACCCCTCGTTTCGCAGGAGCGCCCGGCCCCTCGTCAAGAGCCTACCCCTAGTTTCCCAAAGCCGCCCCACCTCCCCCTCACTGCTTCCCCCTTGTTTCCCAGGAGCACCCCGCCCCTCGTCGAGTGTCTACCCCCTTTTTCCCAAGAGCGCCCACGCTGTCCGCCAGAGTCCCGCCCCTGTCCATCTCGTCCATCAAGTCCATCCCGTCCACTCAGTCCACCTGCAAGCGCCACCCCGTGTCTCCCGAAGCCGCTCCGCCCTACGTCAAGTGTCTACCCCTTGTTTCCCAAGTCCGCCCACAAAGACCACGGCCCGCCGCCAACATAAACGTGGGGCCAAGCGAACGCCCCGCGTCCGCTTGGCCCCTGCATGCAATGCCTTCTCGCCGCTTAGCCTATTCCGGCTTCAGACATCCTATGGGTCCTATCAGTCCTATGAGTCCTATAGCGCCCCAATAGACCGCATTCGTCCTTCTGGTCCTTGAGGTCGTTTAGGTCCTTCTCCCCTCTCCAACGCCCTACTGCACCGCCGGAGTCTCGGGTGCTGCCGGTGCAGCGGCTGCCTCCCCGGTCTTCCCCGCCGCCTTGGCCGCGTCAAGTTTCTGAAGGGCCTCGGTTACCTTGGAGCGGTACTCGGGATTCTCCTTGTACCTGTCCAGGATTGACCGTGCGCGCTCGTCCCCGCGCTCCGCCAGCGCGCACCCCTCCGCAACTTGCACGGATTCGTTCATCACCCTGTCCGCAAGTTCAAAGAGTAGGTCCGAAGCCTCCGGCTTTGGGACTTTCGCCAAGGCTTCTACGCCCTTCAATGCATAGCCCGGATTGCGTGATTCCGCGACAGATACGAAGTCGTGGATTCCCGTCAACGCTTGTGGCGTTGCCAGCTTGACAAGAGCGTCCAGTCCCACGTCGGTGATTGCATCAGCACCGGCATTGTCTTCATCTGCCCTTGCGACCACTGCCGTGGCGATGGGTCCTGCCGCTCGTTGATCGCCGGTCTTCACCAATGCCGTAATGATAAAGAACCCATCAGGATAGCGGGTAAGCAGCGGAAGGAGCGCATCACACGCCTGCGACCCGCCGATCTCGCCAATGGCTGCGATCGCGGATCCTTGTAGGTCTGGCGCTCCCGGTGTATCCGGCACCTTACTTGCCGTCTCGAACGCCTCTGCCAGTGGCGCTATGGCGCTGGGGTCTTTGAGCTTTCCCAAGCTCTCCGCCGCAGCTGAACGTATCGCGAAGACATTGTCGCCCTCCAACACGCGCAACAGCTCAGGCACCGCGCGGGCATCGCCAAGCACTCCTAGAGTCTCTGCCGCGCGATTCCTCACAGAGCGCTCAGGATCTTTGAGCGCTGCAACAACTGCCGGAACGGCACGGGCGTCACCGATGTCCCGGAGCGCCGTGATCGCGGAATGGCGGTGGTCACTAGACGAGTGTTGGGCCATTTCCGCCAATGCGTCGATAGCGCTCTTCTCTTTCAAGGTGCCCAATGCGGACGCGGCGTTCCACGCGATGTTCGGATCGTTGCTCCGTAGTGCCTCAATCAACACCGGGATGTTCCTCGCGTCATTCAACTGTCCCAGCGCGGCGACGGTGCTTGCCGCGACTTCGTTAGGGTTCTGTCGGACCACCCTTGTCGGCTGACGTCTGTTGCGGGGAGGCTGGAACGCTGGCTCGTTGTCCGAAGTCAGGGCGCGCGACAGTGCTTCGAAGGCGACATTGCCCAACGCGGCGGCTTCTGCCGGTTTTCCTTGAGCGGTCAGATAATACGCTCTGTCTTCGGGGGTGGCTGGCTGCCAGTTAACCGAATAAAGGCTCGTCGCCGCCATGCTCGCTATCGCCCGGTTCGTGTCGCGCAATGACGATGCGAGCGCCGCACAGACGTCCTCCGTGGGTTGCTTTGAGAACTGTTGCCTGTAGGAAAGAATTCCACCCAGTGCAAGCACGGCGACTGCCCGCACATTTCGATCCGTATCCGTCGACAGCGCCTTCAACAGGGCCACTGTCTCCTGCGCTTTACACAGATTCTCTGCCGGCTGCTCCGCTATTGCGCCGCGCGGATTTCCCTCCAGATTTGGGCACAGTACCTTCGCGACTCCGCCCCGCATCGCCTTGTCCGCGCTACGGCCGGCTTCGGTCAGTGCGGCGAGGGCTTGTGTCGTATCCTTCTTGCCAAAAGCAGCACGGAGCTGCGCGGTTAGAGGGTCGCCTTCGCCGTCCGTCAAGGGCACGCGCGGCAATAGGGACACAAGCAATTGAAGCGTCTCCGGATTGTCGATACGCTCCAGCGCCGCAACGGCGCCGCTGTACACGGTTTCATCCTCGTCGCTAGCCGCTATACGGAGGATAGGCATCACCTTATCCTGCGGGAATTTCGTTAAGGCCTCGGCTGCGGCCTCGCATACGGGCGTATTGTTCTTCAGTGCCGCTATGAGGTGTTTGATCGTTTTCGGGTCGCCTACTTGGCCCAAGGCTTCGGCGGCCGCCGCCTTCACGCGATCATCCTCGTCGGCCAACGCAAGGATGATCCAGGTCACGTAACGCGGCTCCTTCGTCTCGACGATTTGCTGAATGGCCAGCTTCCGCAACCACCAGTCGGGGTCTTTCAACTGCTGGACAAGTTCAACGTCGGCCCATGCCGCGAGTACGAATGGGCCGCTTACGATGTTTCTCGGAGCGGCTGGCGGCGATTGCGGGGCAGCGGATTGCGGCAAAGTTTCTTCTGGCTGCTCTTCCGTCTCTGCCTGAACAGCGGACCCAGCTTCCTGGACAGGTGATGCCTGGGCGGGTTCTTCGACCGACGCCGATTCTGCTTGCGCTGTTTGCGTCTGCTCAGGCTCCGGCTGCGTGCTGGGCGTACTCACTTGCGCGACGGCGATCACCGCGACAAGGAGCATCATCGCGGAAATCGTCCAACCGCCGTGGACCAATCGCACGCGGGGTTCGTTGCTCCCGAGCAGGCGCTGCACGCGGCGGCGCAACTGCGACGGATTGTCCGTGGCCGATAGCGCAGCAAGACTTGCCGGGGCGAGGCGTCCCTGGCACGCGAGGGTCGCGGCGGCGATGAGCGATTCCGCGTAGGCCCGCGCCTCGCCACCTTGCTTCACGACGAGGTCGTCGCAGCACAACTCGCGCTCGTAGCGAATCCGGCGCGACACGTACCACACCGCGGGATGGAAGAAGAGGAAGGCCTCGACCAAACGTTGCGCGATGTTCACGAGGTGATCGAAGCGCCGGATGTGCGCCAACTCATGCAACAACAGGAATTCGATCTGTTGCGGCGTCAACCCGGATGCAAACGACATCGGCAACAGAATCATTGGGCGTACGATACCCACGACCGTCGGCACCGCAACGTGCTGGCAGTACGCCAACGCCGGGGCTACGCGCATGCCCAAGGCTTGCGCGCTGTGCGCCAACGTCGTCAGGAGAACGGATTCTTCCACCGGACGCGAGCGTCTGCGCAACCGTTTTCCGCCCAGCACGCCCAACCCGAGCCGTAGCAGCATGGACACGACGCCCAACGCATACGCGACCACCAGCACCTGCTCGGTGCTCGCCCACGGACGCTCCTTGCCCCGCGCTTGCGCCAGGGCGGTTGCGGTGGGCATTTCCGATACGTCGACCGGCGCAATGGGGGGCATGGCCTCCACTGCCGTGTTGGCCGTTTCCACAGCGGAATTTGGCTCTGGTGTGGATGCCGAGTCAGGCATTTCCGGAGCAGACGTGGGCAGCACCAATGCCACAGGCTTCGGTACATGGCTGACAGCGACGTAGGTGAGCACCGGACACACTGCCATGAGCGCGAGCATGCCCACCATCACGCCGTAGCGCACGCGCGCGGAGCGCCGCCGCAATACGATCATGGCCAACGCGGCCAGCACGCCGAGGAGAACCCCCTGCCATAGGAAGGAGGCCAGCGTCAGCACTACCCGCGCACACCATTCGGACTCTAGGATAGACTCGATGTTCATCGCTGGTCCTCCACTCGTTTCTCGATCAGCCGATGCAGTTCCTCCAATTCCGTTTCGTCGATTTCACCCGATTCGATCAGGTGCAGTACGGCCGCTTTCGCGGAACCGTCGAATACCCGGTGCACCGTATCGCCGAGCATATCGCCCATCGTGCGCGTGCGGTCCACCTTCGGGCGGTAGACATAGCCGCCGCCTTTCTTCGTCCGGCGAAGATACCCCTTGTCCGTCATGATCGACATCATGGTCATCACCGACGTGTACGCGAGGTCGCGCGTGTCCGACAACGCTTCGCGCACTTCGCGGACCGTGGAGGGACCTTCATTCCATAGGACTTTGAGGATTTCGAGTTCGAGCTCGGTTGGGAAGCGGGAGGCGGGACGTGTCATGGCCAGTACCCTCCAGTGCGTCAAGGCGGTGCTACTAATTCGTTAGTAGCATATCCCGTTTGGGGCGGGCTGTCAATACCTACGAACGAATTAGTAGGCGCCGGGGATGACGGGTTGTGCTCCTAAGCCGCCCGGCTGTTCCACGTTCTCACGTTCCACGTTCCACGTTCTCACGTTCTCACGTTCAACGTTCAACGTTCAACGTTCTCGTGTTCGCACTTCCCCCGCCGCTATGCTAGGCTCAGGGTTCGTTGCAAGCGTCCGAATAGGGACCGTGTAAGGAGAGCAGTATGTCGATCAAACCGACCGCCGCGTTTCAAGGCAAGGCTACGACGGCGGACCAGTTTCGATATCGTATTACCGAAGAAGCCATGGGGACCGTGGTCATCTTTGGAGCCACCGGCGACTTGGCGAGCCGCAAGCTAATCCCCGCGATCTACAACTTGTGGAACGCGGGGTTTCTACCCAAGCGCATCGCTGTGGTCGGCGTGGCGCGGCGTCCAAAGACGGACGCGCAATTCCGCGAGGAGATGTGCGAGGCCTTGAAGAAGTTCTCGCGAACGAACCACGGGTTGGGAGATTCCTGCGACCCCTTCGTCTCCAACGTCTACTACTACCAGCTCGAATTGGGCGATGCCGAGGGATACAAAGGCCTGCGCACGCGCCTTGATGAACTCGACACCCAACTTGGCGCGCCGGGGAACCGTTTGTTCTATCTGGCCGTCGCGCCGGAATACTTCGCGCCGATCGTCGAGAATCTGGGCGGAGCGGGGTTGGTGCGCGCGGTCGGCGAAGACCGGTTCACGCGGGTCGTCGTGGAGAAGCCGTTTGGACACGATCTCGAATCGGCCCGCTTGCTCAACGCGCAAATCAGCGCCGTCCTTGCGGAAGACCAGGTCTATCGCATCGACCACTACCTCGGAAAAGAAACGGTTCAGAACATCTTCGCGTTCCGTTTCGGCAACGCGATCTTCGAGCCGTTGTTCAACCAGAAATATGTCGACCATGTACAGATCACGATGGCTGAAACCGTCGGCATGGAGGGACGCCGCGGTGCGTTCTACGACAAGACCGGGGCCTTGCGCGACGTGGTGCAGAACCACTTGCTGCAACTGCTGTGCCTTGTGGCCATGGAGCCGCCCGCGTTGCTCGGTGCGAAACATACGCGTGACGAGAAGGTGAAAGTCCTCAGCAGCGTGAGCATTCCCGATAAGGATCCGTTGCCCGCATGGTGCGTGCGCGGCCAATATGCGGAGAGTCCAGGCCAGCCGGGCTACCTCTCCGAAGAAGGCGTCGCGCACGATTCGGTCACGGAGACCTACCTCGCATTGCGGCTTCATGTGGACAACTGGCGCTGGGCGGGCGTGCCGTTCTTGCTGCGCGCCGGCAAGCGCCTCAAGTCGCGCGTCACGGAAATCGCGATTCAGTTCAAGCAGCCGCCGATGCACTTCTTCCGCGAGATCGGCATTCCCGTGCCGATGGCAAACATGCTCGCCTTTCCAGCCCGACGAGGCCATCTCGCTGCGCTTCAATGCGAAACCGCCCGGTATGGAGATGGGCATGCAGCCCGTGAACATGGATTTCGATTACGGCACCACGTTCCAAGAGGATTTGCCCGAGGCCTACGAGCGGCTATTGCTGGACGCGCTACGCGGCGACACGACCCTCTTCATGCGCGCCGACGAAATCGACTATGCATGGCGAATTGCCACCGATATCGCGACGACGTGGGATGGTGCGACTCCGCCGGAATTGTACCGGCCCGGAACATGGGGCCCATCGGAGGCCAATCACCTCTTTGCGCATAGCGAAGGCACGTGGCGCACGCCGTAGACACGTGGCGCGGTGGACTGCGTGGACGAGATGGACGAGGGGCGTGTGTCGCGGAGGGCGGGTTTTCCAACCCGCCAACTGTGGCAACCAGAGGCTGAATCAAGAGGCGGGTTAGAAAACCCGCCCTCCAGCAAATTCCGAAGGCGCACGCCTTGGAGGGTGGGCTGCGAAGATGGGGATAGGAGTCTGTTGTGACCGTTCACATTTCCGAATCGCCCGCGGTAGAGGCAGCGGCTGCGTTTGCCGCGCTTTGCGCATCGAGCGAAGGTCCGCTATTCGTAGCCGCGTCCGGCGGATCAACGCCGCGCGACTTGTTTCGGCTCTGGGCCTCCGAGTACCGCGAACGGATCCCCTGGGAGCGGATAACCCTCTTCCAAGTCGACGAGCGGTGTGTTCCGCCTGACGACGCCCAGTCCAACTGGAAGATGCTGAATGAGGAGTTGCTCGCCAAGGTCCCAGGTGTCAAAGCATGCCGAAT
>JBAZRU010000183.1:0-10821 GCA_041662805.1 Candidatus Hydrogenedentales bacterium
ATGGTTGTCCCTCTGCTTGTCGGCAGAAAGGGCTCCATTATCGCGGTCGAAGAATGTCTCACGGGCGGCAGTCCTCTGTTCCTCTGTACCCAGCGCGACCCCGCTGTCGATTCGCCCGCGTTTAAGGATCTATACCCCGTCGGTGTTGCCGCAAGCATCCTCCAGACACTGCGCATGCCGGACGGCACCATCAAGGTCGTCGTAGAGGGCCTTGGCCGGGGCCGTCTCGTCCGCATCCGAAACAAAGGCGAACTCACCGAGGCGACCGTCGAACGCGTTCCCGAGGCTCCCCTTGAAGGCCCCCAGGTTGAGGCACTCATGCGTACCTCGCTCAACCAATTCGAGGCCTACGTAAAAGCGAGCGGCCGCGTCGCTCCCGAAGTCGTCGCTTCCCTGCGCGGCATCACGGATCCGAACGCCCTCTCTGACCTCGTTTGCGCCTACTTACCCCTGCGCGTCGAAGAGCGCCAAAGCCTCCTGGATTCCTTCGACGTATTGGAACGCCTCGAAAAGCTTTCCTCGCTTCTCATGCGCGAAGGCGAAATGCTCGAAATCGAGCAGCGCGTCCGCGAGCGCATCCGCGAACAAATGGACCGTAGCCAGCGCGAGTACTACCTCCACGAGCAGCTCAAGGCGATTCATCAAGAGTTGGGTCGCGGCGAGGGCGGCGGCGACGAACCTTCCGAAGTCCGCGAAATGATCGAGAACGGGAAGATGCCCGCGGAGGTCCGCGAAAAAGCCTTGCGCGAGTTGGGCCGTTTCGAGCGCATGCCCGCTATGAGCCCCGAGGCTGGAATCATCCGCACATATATCGAGTGGTTGACCGATATGCCCTGGCAAAAGCGCACGAAGGACTCGCTCGACCTCAAAGCCGCCCGGAGAGTCCTCGATGAGGATCACTTTGGACTCGTCAAAGTGAAAGAACGCATTCTCGAGTTCCTAGCCGTCCGCAAGCTGAGCAAGAGCACAAAAGGTCCCATCCTCTGCCTCGTTGGCCCTCCAGGGGTTGGCAAGACTTCCCTCGGCAAGTCCGTTGCCCGCGCCATGGGCCGCAAGTTCGTTCGCGTCTCGCTGGGAGGCGTCCGCGATGAAGCGGAAATCCGCGGACATCGAAGAACCTACATCGGTGCATTGCCGGGCCGCGTTGTGCAGAGTCTGAAACGCGCCGGCGTTAAGAATCCCGTCTTCATGCTCGATGAAATCGACAAGATGAGCACCGACTTCCGAGGGGATCCCTCCTCCGCGCTGCTCGAAGTCCTCGACCCCGAACAGAACACTGCCTTCAGCGATCACTACCTCGAGGTCGATTTCGATCTGAGTGAAGTCTTCTTCATCACGACCGCGAACAGCGAGTACGATATTCCGGAACCCTTGCACGACCGCATGGAAGTGGTCCGTCTTTCGGGGTATACCTCGTTCGAAAAGGAACGCATTGCGCGCCTCTTTCTCGTTCCAAAACAAATGAAGGAAGCAGGGCTCACCGAGCGCGAAGTCCACTTTTCAGACGGTTCCCTGAAGACTGTCATTCAGCGCTATACGCGGGAAGCCGGCGTTCGCGAACTCGAGCGGCAAGTGGCCAATCTCTGCCGAAAGGTCGCCCACCAGGTTGTATCCAAACGCCGCACGCGGCGTGCCGTGATTACCGAAGCAAAGGTCCTCGAACTTCTCGGCTCCCAGACGTACAGCGATATTCGCGCCGACAAGATTCCCCTGCCCGGAGTGGCGGTCGGGCTCGCGTGGACATGGGCCGGAGGCGACGTGCTCAGCATCGAGACCAGCACTATGAAAGGCAAGGGGACCCTCATGCTCACCGGCCAACTCGGTGACGTTATGAAGGAGTCCGCTCAGGCCGCCTACACCTATCTCAGGTCCCACGCCAAAGAACTCGGCATTCCGCCGTTGTTCTATCGCAACATGGACCTTCACCTCCACGTGCCTGAGGGAGCCATTCCTAAAGACGGGCCATCCGCTGGGATTGCCTTGGCCGTCTCCATGGTGTCCGCTCTGCGCGCCACGCCCCCTACGGCTGCGCTTGCCATGACCGGCGAGATTACCCTGCGCGGACGCGTACTTCCCGTCGGCGGTATCAAAGAGAAGGTTCTTGCCGCGCATCGCGCCGGAATTCGAACCATCGTCCTGCCGAAGGAAAACGAGAAGGATCTCAAGGAAATACCCAAGGAAATCCTCGACGATATCAAGATTGTGCTGGTGACCGAAGTTGGCGAAGCGTTTGCAGTTGCCTTTCGCGCGTCAGATGCCTCTCCGGCGCGAACGCGCAAACTGAAATCCAGAAAGCGCGTCCGATCCTCATGAGGATAAAGTCCGCCGAATTCGTGAAGAGTGCCATTCTGCCCGATCAGTTTCCTCGCGACGGCCGGCCGGAGATCGCGTTTGCCGGGCGCTCCAATGTCGGGAAATCCACCCTGCTTAACGTCTTGCTGAACAAGAAGAATCTCGCCAAGAGCATCAAGCGTCCCGGCAAGACGCAGATGATCAATTTCTTCGATGTGAATGGAACGGTCTACTTTGTGGATTTGCCGGGCTATGGCTTTGCGAAAGTCTCCAAGGACTTGCGGGAAGAGTGGGGGAGGGCCATTACGGATTACCTCGCAACGCGTAACACATTGCGAATTGTGGCCCACCTTATTGATATTCGGCACAAGCCTTCCGAAAACGATCACGAGCTATTGAATCTCTTGGAGGAGGCCAAAGTCCCAACGGTGCTCGTTGCCACCAAGGTCGATAAGCTGGGCGCCACGGAGCGACGCCGGTACTTTGAGCAACTCGCCAGCGAGCTCGACTTCGACGAGGATGTTCCCATTATTCCGTTCTCTGCTATCTCCAAAGAGGGATTACATGAGCTTTGGAACACGATAGATGCGCACATTGGTACAAAATAGCCTAAATGTGCTAAAGGTAAAGCAATTTAATGATCTCTTTCCGTTGAAACACAGGTACAATCTGTGTAGTCTTGTTTCTGGGGAAGTCGTGACCGCTACGTAGTTGCTGGAGCATTCGGTCTACTACCGTGGGAGTCGGCGATGGAGTTGTTTAAACGCATCACGGATTTGATGACGCCGCCTCCGTCTAAACCCACAGAGTCGTTCAGGGTTGCGCCGCCGCACGCCAAGAATCCACTCTCCGAGGATCAAGGCTTGACCACTGCCCCGCTGGGTGAGCAAGTCAAGAAGCTGGTCAGTATCCAAAGCGTCGACGATCCCGCCGTGCCAGAAGTTCTTGAAGAGATCAAGAGGATCGCGGTGAACGGCGGACTGTACGTGACCGCTTCGAAGATTCGTATCCAACTCGATTCGATGCCCCGCGTCGATCCATCCAAGGCGACCATCAACTGGAAAGATAGAGGCTACGTATTCGCTGCGGACCTTATCTACCAGCACATCCTACGGGAACTCAGGGCTATCGAGGCCGAGAAGCGTGTAATCGGCCCCAATATCTTCGCGGGGTATTTTAACGAGTTGGTGGCGTGCCTGTTGCAAGGGAAGAATGTCAGACGCGCGATTGAACTTCCCGTTATCGTCATAGAATCGCTCGTGGAGAGCGCTGTGTATTCCGCCGAGAATCGCAGCGGATATCTCGATATGGTCGAGCTCGGCATTCAATGCGTTCTTACGCAAACCATGGCCAAGTACGAATTGGATTCCCGCGATCAGGCAAAGCGCCGCTCGGAAATGCGCAGAGCCGACTCGCCTCCTCCAAGTGAAACGAGCCCGCTCGCCTCGCTGAGCACGGCGTCCATCGCATACGTGAAAGAGCTTCAGGAACAGTTCGTACGCTTCCGTCAAGGCATTGCCAACTACCAACGAACGCCCGTTTCGCGCAACGCCCTCGCCCAACAACCCATCGATGTGGCGATTGCGCAGCAGCAACTTGAGTATCTGGCAGGCATTCTCAAGCTAGTCGACGCAGCCGCGTACCCTAACCTTGCGGCCTCGACCACCGAAAGCATTGCCCAACTCTACAGACCATTGAATCCAGCGGCGCACCATGATTTCACCGTGCGCGCGGCGGAGCTTTACGAACAACTCGGCGACAAAGAGCGCGCTTTGCTGTTCCAGAAACTGTGCGATCGGCGCTATACAAAGGCAGGCGACCTGTTTGCCTCCGTTTCCGAGCCTGCAAGAGCCGACGCCGTTCGCCAGAAACTCTCCAAGCACTGACACGTTGGCGCGTAGCCGCACCCATGACGCCCCGTATCTCCATCATTCTGCCTTGTTTCAACGCAGAAGCCACCATCGAACAGGCCGTCCTTTCGCTTTGCGCTCAGACCTTCGCAGACTGGGATTTACTCCTCGTCGATGACGGGTCTACCGACGATTCTCCCCGCCTACTTCGACTACTTGCACGGCACGACGCAAGAATCCGCCTCATGGAAATCCCCAGGTCCGGGATCGTCGCTGCGCTTCAGAGAGGCATGCGCGAGTGCAGCGCGCCTTACCTTGCTCGCATGGACGCCGACGACGCCGCCCACCCTGCGCGATTCGAGCGGCAGTTCGAATGCATGGAGTTCGACCCGTCCCTCGCCCTGTGCGGGACGCGCGTTCAAGTAGTCGGGGACTCCGTCTCGGAAGGACGTCAGCGATATATCGACTGGCTGAACGGACTCGCGCGACACGAGGATATCGTACGAGAGGTATTCATCGAATGCCCTATTGCGCATCCGGCGTTCTTCATGCGACGCGACGCCGTTGTTCGCGCCGGCGGCTATCGAGACCGGGCGTGGCCGGAAGATTACGACCTCTGCATGCGTCTGTGGCTTGCCGGGGGGCGGCTCGCCAACGTCGATGAAGTCTTGCTCGATTGGCACGACAGGCCCGCCCGCCTCTCCATGTCCGACCCCCGCTACAACGAGGCTGCCTTCCGTGCTCTCAAACGGCACTTCCTCAAGGAATCCGGGATACTGGCCCCTGCGTCCGACGGAACCTGTACCTCGCGCGGCCGTCCCGTGCAGTTCTTTCAATGGGGCGCGGGCGAGGTCGGCAAACGCTGGTTGCGCGAATGGAGCGCCGTCCGGCCCACTGCAGTAATCGACATCAACGAACGCAAAATAGGGGAGACGATCCACAACACGCCCGTCATCCCTCCAGAGCATTTGCCTCCCCCCGGCAGCGTCATCGTCCTGGTCGCCGTCGGCACCCCAGGCGCCCGCGACGAAATCCGCGCCCGGCTGGCTCCCCAAGGCTACACCGAAGGCGCCGACTTTCTGTTCATCGCGTGACCGTCGCGGAATTCGGGGACCGACACGTCTGCGCTCACTGCGTTCGCTCCGCTTGTGTCAGTCCCCGAATTCCCAAAATTCCGCCCGGAGTTGCAGCCCTGCCCCCTCCGCGTTACTCTTTCCCTGTAAACCTTTTGCCGTCCCGGCACGTTCTCTACTCTGGAAGACATATCCGAATGGATTGGGCACATAGGGGTGACGAAGATCTAGCCCTGGCTCACAAGGCCGGGGACACCCCCGCATTTGAAGAATTGGTCCGCAGGCACCAGGGGCGCGTTTACGCAATCGCCTACCGCATTACCGGCAATCGCGAAGACGCCCTCGATGTCGCCCAGGAAGCCTTCGTGAAGGCCTATCGCAAGATTGACGCGTGGCAGCCCGTCGGCGGTTTCCTCCCGTGGTTGCTCCGGCTGACGGTCAATCAGTCGATTGACGCCTTGCGACGGAAGAAACGCCGGCGGCATGAGAGCTTGGACAATGTGGCCGTCGAGGCCTTGGCCGTCGCGGAGAACACCGCCCCTGGGAGCGATACCGAGCGCTGTGTGCGGGCCGGCGAAATAGCGGTCCGCGTGCAGCAGGCTCTTGAAGTGCTGTCGCCCTCGCAACGGTCCGTCTTCGTGATGCGGCATTACGAAGGGCTCCAACTAGCGGAGATTGCCGCCGTTCTCGGATGTACCGTGGGCAGCGTGAAGGTGCACCTCTTTCGGGCCCTTCGAAAGTTGCAGACACAATTGAAAGATTTGACCGACCACGAGGTGGCATCGGGCGACAGATGACCAGCCCGTGTGCAATTGCGACCTGAAGAGGATTCATACCATGTTCTGGTTCCGGAAACGAAGGTTAGAGGCGGCCCTCGCGGCCTCGCTCTACGACGACGCCACGCCGCACGAGCGCGACTCCCTCGAATCCGCGCTGAGCCGCGACCCGGTTCTTCGCAACGAGTACGACTCCTTGCGCGTCCTCCGTAATTCGATTCCCTTGGACCGCCCCGAATTGAAGATTGATCTGACCCCACTGATTCGACGCCGTCTGGAGGAAGTCCCGGTGCATTCCGGGGGACGCCGCCTTGCACTTGCTCTGGGCACGGTATCCTGCGTCCTCATTCTCGCCGCGCTAGGTTGGAACCACTCTGGGAAATCTACCGAGCCGGGCATTCAAATCGCCACGTCGCAGCACACAGGCGTTCCCACGATGCTTGGGTCGCTCTTTCAAGAAACGGATGCCCTCGTGAAGCAGGGCGACCTTGCCACCGCCTTTCAGAAACTGAGTGATTCCTTGGCCGCCCACCCCGATGACCCCTTAGCCGCCGATGCGCAGTTGCGGCTCGCCGACTTAGCCTTCGACCTTAAGCGGTACCCCGAAGCGTTGGCGGCAACCACGACCCTGATGACCCGCTATCATTCATTTGTCGCGCAGTCTCCCGAACGCGAACGTCACACCATTGCCCGAAGAGACTTGCTCGCCGAAGCCGAAGCGGTTCAGTTTGCCTCGCTCTACTCCCTCGATACCGCCCGGAGAGATCGCGCCAATCCCCTCGGAAAGCTCGAAGACGTCATCGTCGGATACCAGAACTCCCTCGTGGCCGAAGAGGCCGCCCTCGACATGGGCAAGTTGCTCCTTGCCGAATCCGCGACCCTGCCCGATACCGAGAACCCCCGGTTGACCGCGATGACGTTGGCCCGCGACCGATGCTCGAATCCCGTCGCAATCGCGTTGCTCGAGATCAAAATCGGCGAGATTTACCAGAATGACCTGCGCGACTTCTCCTCCGCCGAAGCGCATTTCATGCGTGCCGCCGCCAATCCGGTCCTTACGCAGCGAGCAAAGACCGCGTTGGCGAGCCTGGCGGAAGCGAAAAGCCGCTGAGAAGTTGAAGGCCTTTGGGGGGACTTTGAATCCTCAGCAAATTGCAGGATCGGCCGGGGTTTGATAAGATCTTGATATACAACGAGTTCTTTCATGTTTGGAGCGTCTAATCTTGGCTGTTGAATCCGCTTTCGAGAAACAACTCCTCCGCGACGCCGTAGTCGACGAGGCCCGCCTCGTTCGCGCGCGGCAGGAAGCCGCCGCGAAGGGCATCGCCCTCATGGATGTCCTCGTCCAAACCGGCTGTGCAACGTCGGAGGCACTTTACCGCGCCCTCGCGCAGTTCTGCGAAATGCGGTTCGTGCAACCCTCCAAGCTAGAGGTCCCCCCGGAGATCGTTGCTCGCGTCCCAGCCCGTTTTGCCACCCACTATCAGTTTGTCCCCATTCAAGATCGCAACGGCACGCTCGTCGTCGCCGTATGCGATCCGCTCAATCGTCATTTGCTCGACGATGTCCGCATGGTGCTAAAGCAACGCGTTGAGGCCGTCGTCACCACCCCCGAGGAGATCACGCGCGCCATCAAAACCCTCTATGGCGTCGGGGCCGATACCGTCGAGAAGATCCTCAGCGATGCCGAAAGCGTCGGCTCGATCGTCAGCCTCGATATTGCCAATACGGGTTCCGACCTCGGCGACGAGAATCTTGACGCCTCTATCATCAAGTTCGTAAACGAGCTGATCGCAGAGGCTATCCAGACTGGCGCTACCGACGTTCATCTGGAGCCCTTCGAAGATCAACTGCGCCTGCGCTACCGCATCGACGGCATACTCCACGCCGTCCCCACACCGCCCAGCATACGAGGTTTCCATCCCGCGATTGTTTCGCGCATCAAGATTATGGCCAATCTCAACATCGCCGAAAAGCGCCTACCGCAAGACGGGAAGATCCGCGCCTCGCTCGGCGAGGATCAATTCGATCTTCGTGTATCGGTGCTCCCTTCCGCGCACGGCGAAACGGTTAACCTCCGCATTCTCAACCGTTCTTCGATGTTCATGACCCTCGAACAACTCGGGTTCCTCGAAGAAGACCTGCTCCAATTCAACTCGTTTCTTTCGCGCCCTCACGGCATGATTCTCGTGACGGGCCCAACCGGAAGCGGCAAGACCACCACGCTTTACGGCGCGCTCAGCAAGCTCAACAAACTCGAACACAAGATCATCACCATCGAAGACCCGATCGAATACCAGCTCAAAGGCATCACGCAGATGCAGACCTTGCCCCAGATCGGCTTCGACTTTTCGACCGCCCTGCGCTCCATGCTGCGCCACGATCCCGACATCATGCTCGTCGGAGAAATCCGCGACTTCGAGACCGCCGAAATGGCGATTCGCTCTAGCCTCACCGGGCACTTGGTCTTCAGCACCTTGCATACCAACGACGCCGCCGGCGCCGTGACGCGTCTTACCGACATGGGTGTCGAACCGTTCTTGATCGCCAGCACGATGATCGCTTCACTTGCCCAACGCCTCGTGCGACGCTTGTGCCCGCAATGCGCCGAGCCCATCACACCCGATCCATTCGCAATTGCCCAAGTCGGCATGGACGCCGCCATGGCCAAGACCGCGAAATTCATGCGCGCGAGGGGCTGCGAGGCCTGCCGCCATACGGGCTATAGGGGCCGCATCGCCATCTACGAAATTTTGCCGTTCACCACAGCCATCAAGGAAATGACGATCCAGCGCGAACCATCGACACACATCAAACGCAAAGCCATGGAACTTGGCATGCGCACCTTGCGCCACTCCGGCTGTGTCCGCATTGCCCAGGGGCTCACGACCTTCGAAGAAGTGCTGCGCGTAACCGCCGAGTCCGATGCCTTCGACGACCCAGAGACTACAAATGCCCCAGTACCAGTATGAGGTGAAGAAAGGCCCCGGTCAGGCCACGACCGGCGTGCTTGAAGCCGAAAGCCAGCGCGCCGCATTGGCCCGCCTCCGCGACATGGGCTATTTCCCCATCTCCATCCGCGAGTTCACCGGCGACGCCAAGCAAGACGCCATCAAACGCGCCATCCTTCGCATCAGCCTCAAAGACCGCAACATCTTCTTCCGCCAACTCGCCAACCTGATCGAGTCCGGCATGCCCCTGACCCGCGCGTTGTCGACTATCGTGCAGCAGAACACGAACCCAAAGCTCATCGCCGTTGTTGAAACGATTCGCGACGACATTCAGAAAGGCAGCACCCTCACCGAAGCCCTCGAACGGCATCCGCGCGTCTTTCCGCCCATGCATGTGAGCCTCATTCACGCTGGCGAAACCGGCGGTATGCTCGAAGAGGTCGTGTGGCGGATTGTCGCCTTTGGCGAACGCGACGAAGAACTCCGCGGCACCGCGATCTCCGCCATGATCTATCCTGTCTTTCTCCTCTTCATGGGGACCGCCGCAATCTTCATTCTCGTCTCTTTTGTATTTCCCCAATTCGTGGGGCTTTTCGAGGACTTCGAAGTAGAGCTTCCGATGATCACCCAAGTCGTGCTTGGCCTGTGCACGTTCATGTCCCACTTCTGGTGGGCCGTGCTGCTTGCCTTCGCACTCGTCGTTGCGGGCCTGGTGTCCTATTGGCGCAGCGCCACCGGCCGCCTCCAGATCGATACGTTTGCCCTGCGCGTGCCCCTGGTCCGCACCATCGTCCAGAAATATGTCATGGCCCAATTCGCGCGCACGCTCGGAACTTTGCTCGACAACGGCGTTCCCATTCTTCGCTCGATCCGTATAACCAGCGACACGCTCAGCAACAAGGCCATTGCAGCCGAACTCGCTGTCATCGAAGATCGCGTGTCCGAGGGAGATAGCATCAGTTCCGGACTCAAAGACACCAAGCATTTCCCGCCAATGGTCGTGAACATGTTTGCTGTCGGCGAAGAAGGCGGACGCCTCGGTGCGGTCACGAAACGCATGGCCGATGCCTACGACATCGAAGTCGAACGAGCCGTCAAGGCCATGACTGCCCTCTTCGAACCTATCATGATCGTAATTATGGGCGGAGTCATCGGGACACTGGTGATCTCCATGTTGCTTCCCATTCTGACCTTGAGTTCTCACGTGAAATAACAGGGGGTTCCCCTTAGCCTGGAGATAGCGAGCAATGAACGAGAAGAGCGGGTTTACACTAATCGAGTTGCTTCTGGTGATGGTGATCATCTCCATCCTTGCCGGAGCCGTGGCTTTCAGCGTCACGGGGCGAAGCACGCAGGCGCGAAGGACACGCGCGCAGGCTGACTTGTCCACGTACCAGCGCGCCATCGAGGCCTTTGGGCTCGAGCACAACGACAAGTATCCAAAGACCCTCGATGACCTCGCCACGCCCGACGCCAAGACCGGCATCAAATACATCGAGAAGATTAAGAACGACCCATGGACGAATCCCTACGTGTTCAACGTGCCCGGGAAAGCCAACAAGTACGATCTGTTCTCCCGTGGACCCGACGGCCAATCCGGTACCGATGACGACATCTCCGTGTGGGATATCGAGTAGGCGCAGCATTGGGTACTGAATCGCAAGGGCGCGAAAGAGGACTGAATAGACGATGAAGTCCAGAGTGGCCTTGTTACGTAGGAGTCTTGAGATATTTTTCGTTCTCGCACTATTGCTGTTGCTAATCGCGGTCAATTCCTTCTCTGTCGACAGTGGACCGCCATCGAAGAGGACGCGTGCACTCATGCACCTCGACACACTCACGGATCAACTGGATGCATATGCCAAATCTCACAGCGGCA
>JBAZRU010000184.1:0-10805 GCA_041662805.1 Candidatus Hydrogenedentales bacterium
CCTCGTGAATTGTTATCCTCGCGTCGCCGAGGCCCATGTTCGAGTGACCCAGAACGGACAATGTCTTGCCGAACTCAAGACGCGGTCGCTCGCTGAGGTCGAGATAGAAACGCTGCCTGGAACCCTAGAGTTTTCGGCCGAACCGCTTTTTGAAGCCGAAGACACCGGGGAACAGATAGACATTGGGGGATGGCTTGCCATCGAGCCGCGTTCAGTAAGCGTGGCGCATGCGCTGCCCCCAAACAAGGCCGGTTGAAGGGACAGCCTCAGCCCGGCCGGTGCTGGCACAAGACGACAACAAGTAGTGAGAAGAAATGGCGCGACGCGGAAGTTCCGATTCCAAAGGCATACTGATCCCCCTCATCTTAGGCGTGGCCGTTATCGGTCTGGCTGCGGTGCTCGGACTCTGGTTTGGCTCACTAGGCGGGAGCGATTTCTCGTCCACTGAGGTGGAGCCATGGATTCCCAACGGCGATACAACCGAGCCGATGGAAGAAACCGCCGCGCCTCGCTTGGGCTGGCCGCTGTTCTTCAGCACAAGCGTAATGCCCGGTTCCGACATCGAGGCCGTCATTGGTCAAGTGCGGCTCGCCGCACTTGCAGGTGTCCACCAGTATGCCGTTCGCGTCCCCTTGCCTTGGCCCGGCGTGGATACCCCGCTCGACGCAGTCACCGCTTCACTGGAGCGTATTCTGGAAACCGACCCGGAGGCGTCCTTCTTTCTCTGGGAGTCCTTCGATCCGCCCGATGCATGGCTCGACGCCAATGCCGAGGCGCTCTCGGGCGTCACGGTCGAAGGAAAACGTTTCGCAAGCCTGGAAGCCCAGGCGTGGACCGAAGCCGGCAAAACCGCGATGACGGTCTTGCTCGATACAGTTGGCAAGTCCAAGGCTAGTGCGCGCTTGAAGGGGTTCATACTCGCGGGGCCAGCCGATGGCAATTGGCTTCACGTTGGCGACTATGACCGCTCCGCCTCCGGAGTTGCCGGTTTCCGGGCGTGGCTGCGCACCCAATACGTAGACAATGCCGCCCTGCAAACGGCCTGGGGCGACCCGGTGGTCACTTTCGACGATGCCCCCGTCCCCGATAAACCCAACACCGGCGACACCCTGAACGTATTCTTCGCTTTGCCGGGGGAACAACGGCAAGTGGATTATTTGCGATACCTCTCCGAGGCCACCGCCGACGCAGTCTCGGAGTTTGCCGGATTCCTTCGCCAGGCTTCCAAAAGCCCCGTTCTAATCCTTGCCACCTACGGTAGCGCATTCGAATACCCGGCCAATGACAGCGGGCAATCCGCATTGGGCATTCTCCTCGACGGCGTCGTCGACGGAATCGTGACGCCAGTCTCCTACCTGGACCGTGGGCTTGGGGGAGCCGGAGGATACATGGGACCTGTGGACAGCGCGCGACAGCACAAAAAGCTCTGGGTCTTAGTGGACGATACCCGCACCGGAATCTCCCGCAACGCCGTATCGGGCGAGATCGAGCGGATCGAAGGTCTGCGTTCCGAAGACGTGCTTCGCGTGCAAAACCGCAACTATTCCGCCGCCCTCACCCATGGCCTCGGCCTCATGTGGGACGATGCCCAAGGCGTCGGCAGCCTCCACAATAACGAAATGTGGGATATGTTCCGTCGCATGCGAGAGTCCTATGAAGCCGTGTGGCCCGAAGAAGGCGTGTGGACCAAAGGCCAGCCCATTGCATACTCCACACCGGAGGAGCGCCTGACGCTGAGCATCGTGGTCGACGAAGCAAGCCGCTTCTACCAGCGCTGCGATGTAAAACTCAACGAAATGCTGCTCTCCGGCATTCGCGATGCCGCCCTTCGCTCGGGCGTACCGACGCAGTTTTGCCTGTTGCAGGATGTCTTGAGCGGTCAGGCGCAAGAAGCTTCCGTATACCTGTTCGTTAACGCCTTCCATCTGCATCCCGACGACCGCAGCCAAATCAAAAATCTGCTCATCGCCCAACGGTCGGCTGCAATCTGGATGTACGCCCCAGGCTTCATTGACAACGTGGCGTCCGTCGAAAACTGCTCCGCCACAACCGGACTGAACGTGCGCGCGTTCGACGGACCCGCCCGGTCCGGGTCGCAGTGGCAACTGTCCGGGGGCCGCTTCGTGGAACAGGGAACGGCCTTCGGAGGTCCCGATCAGTGGGCTCCCATGTTCTACATCGAGACGGAAGAAACCAAGGTTATGGCGCGGTACCGAGAGTCGGGCATGGTGAGCGTCGCGGCCGAGTTCTTTCCCGAAGGATGGGCCTCAATCTACATCGCCGAACCAACCCTCACCCCCGAGATTCTTCGCGAGATCCTTCTCATCCTGGAAAAGCACGTATTCATTCGACAAACCGCGGAAAAGCACTCCGATGTCATGCACTTCGGGCCCAGCCTGCTCGTCGTACATGCAGGCAGCAATGGCGAGCGCTCGCTCGATCTCGGAGCAACCTACAATGTTCAGGACCGTCTGGACCCGGATGTCGGATGGCAAAACAAGCGTTTCCTGCTCATGCCTATGAAGCAGGGCGACACCCGCGTACTTGGCCTTCAGGTATCCAAGGAAACCGAGCATTTACCCCAGGGTGCTGTGGAGAATACCGAAGCCACGGACGGCACACCCGAGACGGCAGAACCCGTCGAGCCACCGCCCCCTGAGTCTGTTTCGAGCGAACCGGTATCTACGCAGTATCCGTGATCGAATCCCTCGTCGCTCTGCATGCGCACCTTCGGAGACTACCGCATCCTTGCGCTTTGGCGTCGCAATTCCCTTGACCAGTCTGGCGTACCTGAGCTAGGATTTACCTGCACCGGTGTGCGACCCTAATAGTTGTTGTGTAGCGAAGAGATTGACCCGGAGCGCGTGTTCTTATCCGTGTTGTACTGGAAGCGGAAGGGGGAAATCATGAAGCGGAACGCGGGGATTGCTTTGATACTGCTCGGTGTCTTGGGCGTTGTTGCATGGCAATTCTGGCCGGGGAGTAAGCAACCGGCCCCGGTGACCCAACCTCCAGTTGTTGAAGAACCCGCGCCGCAGCCACCACCGGCCGCTCCTGTGCCTGAACCCGAACCGCCGCAAGCAGAGGTTGCCGCCCCGCAGGAGACTCCTCCGCCGGTTATCGAAGAAGCTGCGAAGCCGGACCCGTTTGGAGGCAAGCCGATCACGGTGGAAACCCTCACCGGCTGCAAAGAGATTCAGCAGATAAAGGAAGCATCGATCACCATCGAATACGCGCGAAACGGCGAATGGAAAGTGAACGGAAACGTGCGCGCCAAGTGGACTATCGAAGGCGACAAGGTGAAGATCTACAAAGACGGTACCGACGAAGTCCACTACATCGATATCGTCAACAACAAGCTCGTCTACAACGGCAAAGAAATTGCCATGACCCGTTAGCCGCTTGCCCGGCGTGACTCCCCGCCATCTTGGGCGCTTGGAGTGTAACCATTTGGGCAAACCATCGACGTCCCATCGTGCGAACTGACGCCGTGTGCCTATCTGGTGCGCTGCCAGATCGCCCGAACAACTACTCACCTTGCGCGGGCCCGTCGTGACTTCTGCCGATCGTGACATCGCCCATCGTGCCATCGACCATCTTGCCATCGACCATCTTGCCATCGACCATCTTGCCATCGCCCATCGTGCCATCGACCATCGTGCCATCGACCATCTTGCCATCGACCATCTTGCCATCGACCATCGTGTCATCGACCATCGTGTCATCGACCGTCGTGCCATCGACCCTCGTGACCTCTGGCATTGAGCGCTGAAAGCGCGTAATTCTCCAGCCTTGGGTAGTGATTCGCGTCCCAAACGCGAATCACTACCCAAGGGAGAAAGCACCCCCAATAAGGCGTCCTGAAGGGACGCAAGAGATTCTCCGGCAGGCCCTTCACTCGGCCTCCCACTCAAGGCCGTCTTCCGCCCGCTTCGGCCTTGCACAAAACCAAGACCTCGCCCCGTGCATCTTGCGGCACGGGGCGAGGCCAGTGAGTGCCTTCGGGGGCTATTGGCCTATAGGGTTATTCCCAGCAGCCAAGCCCGTCAAACGGATCGACATCCGGCGTGACGTAGATTCGGGTCGTGAAGGTCTGCACGCCAAGATCAACCTCGACGAAATAGGCGGTCCATCCTTGAGCCGGCGGCGGGCAATAGCCAATGTACGTGCCGTTGCCTTGAGCGGGCAAACTCGAACTCGTGTAGATCGGTCCGACCGACTCCAACCGGAAATCGCGCCCATTTGGATTTGTGGCCTGCCACAGCTTCACGGAGTCCGGCGTCTGGGACGGGCTGACCGTGATCACGCCATTGGCATCGGTTGACCAAGTGATGTACGGGGTGTCGTATCCATACACTTGATTGAACCCCCAACTGAAGATTTGGTAGAGGGTATCGTAGTCCTCGAGCACGCCTTCCATGTAGTGGTCCTTGTTCGGGAAGTAGCGAAGGCGCATGTCCGCCTGGTTCGGAAGCTCGCTCAGATAGTACCGCGAGGAATCCGGCAGGAAGAACTGGTCGCTGGATCCATTTGCGATGAAGGCGGGCATCGTAAACTCGTCGATGAACGTGGACGGGTCGACGATGTTGAGCAGATCCGGCGCCAACGGATCGTTCGCGGCGCGGCAGAATAGGTCGAAGTCGACGTAATCTTGAATTGCGCCCGAGTACAGTCCGTAGGCTTCCCAGTGGTGCTCGACCTGCTTGGGCAGTTGGAATACGTCGATTACGAGCGGCACAACGGCGGAGACGCGCGGGTCAACCGCGGCGGTTAGCCACGTAGTCCAGCCGCGTTTTGACGCGCCGAGGACGATGAACTTGTCGGCAGTCTTCACTTCCTTCTGGATGAAGTTCATGCCCTTGACGGCCGATTTCACCATGGCTGCATGGACTGCCCATGTCCAATCGCCTGTGGTAAGAACCTTGTCCATGCTGTACGCGAGAACCTCGTCTTCGGTTCGCGCGTTATTCACTTCGTCCGTGAAATACAGTGGTTGATTGGGCACTTGATCGATCTGTGCGTAGATCGACCCAAGCGCAATGGCAACCGCCGCAAACGTGCCGTCCGGCGAAGGATGATCCAGCGGATTGCTCCCGCCGTTGATCAGGTACAGCACCTCGCTTCCGTGGAACCAGGGCCTAACCATGATCATGTCGTGTTCCCACAACGGACGATCCACTTGCGCTGTGTTCCGCCAAGTCTGGGAAGTCAACGACATTTCGTATCCGTCCCAGCCTGTGTGCCCATCAATGTCATTGATGACGTAGCTCGTACTGGCATCGCTCGCGCCAACATACTGCGCCAGTGCCGTGCTTGACGATGGCGTTGCCGGACGAAACACAGCACACGACCACTTGTCGCTCGTCGAGCGGTAGGAAAACGAACTCGACTGCCCCGCAAACGAGCCTTCCCAATGGTCGAACACCCAACCCGCCGCGGGCGTGGCCTTGACGTTGACCTTTGTATACCAGACATACCAATGCGATCCCACCGACGGACTTACAGTCCCTTCCCCAATGGTGGTTGTTGTGAGGTAGTTAGCATGTGCAGGAGAGATGAAAAACACAGCGGCTACAACCGCTATTCCCAATATAGCACCGTGTCTCATTTGTGCTTCCTTTTACAGTTGCTACTTTACCAATTCGTTCCCAGGATCGACTTTCCCCGATGCAGTCTGCTTGCCCTTTCCCCCTTTCTGACCCCCATGGGTCATTACGGTTTTTGCCGAGCGGAAACGGACTGTTGATGGGCAATGCATTGGCTCCTGAGTCAATACCCTCTCATCACCATCCTTCACATCATCCCGTAAGGCGGCACCCGGCCAAAGCTTGTCTTACCTCTAGCTATTGGCGATGGCAAACGGGATCCGAGCGGAACTGACATACAACTCCCCGCTACTGGTATACATCCAGTGCGGCGTTACGTCAAGGAAAATATTCCGACTTACAATAAAGCGGTACGCCCCCCTAATTAGGATTGGCAGTCCGCTAGCCTCTGCCTCCAGGCTGTCAACAATATCCCCACCTCCGAACGAACGAGGCGCAACGCTTGGAGTCGGAGACCAGTTTGTGCATCAGCTACCGAGAAAAATGGCGACTTCTTTGATAATTATTCGTGCATATTCTCGCCATTAGGTGCCCTGCTCAGGTCGCGTTCTCGCGGCGAAGCATAGATCCGCATACCCCGCAAGATACTTCCTGCGATTGACGCTGGGGCAGATCGCTACACGTTCACAGAGTGCTTCGGCAATGCGGGTGTGCGTCAGAAAAGTGAGGACATGGAAGACAATACGTACCACGCCAGACGGAATTCCCATGCTCACCGACTAATCCGTGCAAGAAAAGGGGATGTGGGGATATTGGAGATTAGGAGATAAAGCGCAATTCAACGAACTGTCGAATTCTCGCTTTCACATGGATCGGAATTCCTTGCCTAGAATTTGCCAGACTTTTGCCTGCGTTTAACCCGGGATTGGCAAAGTCAAGGAAGAGTGAGATGCATGTGGCCTTTACGACTATCTTGGCCTCGAAAAGGAGTCCCCATGAAAGACCATGCCGGGCAGAGCATTTCGATCTGGATGGCGACCGCAACATTGCCCACCTTTCCAACCCTCGCCAAGAATGACCATGCAGAAGTCTGCATTGTAGGCGCAGGCATCGCCGGATTAACCACCGCGTACTTGTTGGGACGCGCAGGAAAATCTGTCGTTGTTGTGGATGACGGTCCGATTGTCTCCGGTGAAACCGAGCGGACGACGGCCCATCTCAGCACTGCGCTGGACGACCGCTATTTCGAATTGGAAAGGTTGCACGGTGAAAAGGGGGCGCGTCTGGCGGCCGAAAGCCACGCTTCTGCTATTGACGAGATTGAACGAATTGTCGCTGAGGAAGAAATCAACTGTGACTTTGGGCGTTTGGACGGCTACCTTTTCCTGCCACCGGGAGAGTCCGTTGAGATTCTCGAAAGAGAACTAGCCGCCACGCACCGCGTGGGTTTGACCGATGTCCGAATGGCCTCGCGTTCGCCTATAGTCACATTCGACACAGGTCCGGCGCTTCAATTTCCCCGGCAAGCGCAGTTTCATCCCCTGAAGTATTTGGCGGGGCTGGCCCAAGCAATCATCCGGGATGGAGGGCGTATCTACACCAATACCCACGCGACCACGATCGAAGGGGGCGCTCCCGCTCGCATCGAAACGCGAAACGGTCCAGTCATTACCGCGGACGCGGTGATAGTGGCAACCAATACTCCTGTAAACGACTTGCTGGCAATTCATACCAAGCAGTCCGCTTATCGGACCTTTGTCATTGGAGCAATCGTGCCCTCGGGTTTGGTCGCTAACGCGTTGTATTGGGATACTTGCGAGCCCTATCACTACGTGCGTCTGCAACCGGCTCCTGATGGCCTCTCCTCGGGGGCGCCCAGTGACGTGTTGATTGTGGGTGGCGAAGATCACAAGACCGGGCAGGCCGATGATACGGAAGATCGCTATTCGGCGTTGGAGGAATGGGCTCGCACCCGGTTCCCCATGATGAAGAAGATCGAGTTCCGTTGGTCCGGGCAAGTGATGGAACCCATTGATGGTCTGGCCTTCATCGGGGCAAATCCCATGGATAGTGACAATGTATATATTGCCACGGGGGATTCGGGAAATGGCATGACGCATGGGACCATTGCCGGCATGGTGCTCACGGACCTAATTCAAGGCCGGAATAATCCTTGGGCTTCTCTTTACGACCCCTCACGCAAGACGTTGAGCGCGATTGCACGCTTTGCAGAGGAGAACCTAAATGTGGCCGTACAGTACGCGGATTGGCTCACCGCCGGAGATATCGATGAGGACGATTCCGTGCCCCCAGGTACCGGAGCCATCGTCCGCCGCGGCCTGACAAAAATCGCCGTCTATTGCGACGACGCCGGGCAGTTGCACACATGCTCGGCGATTTGCCCTCACTTGGGAGGTATCGTGGCTTGGAACCACTCCGAAAAGACGTGGGATTGCCCCTGTCACGGTTCGCGCTTCAACAAGTTTGGGAAGGCAATCAACGGACCAGCCAATACTGATTTGTCTCCTGTGGAAGGGAGTCTGTCGCCGGAATAAGCTGAGCGCGAATGTCCTTCCTGAAGATCCACCCTTCGCTGAACAGAACGATTCTTGCTCCTTCATGTTTGGATGGGGGGATGTTTGCCTTGGCATTTCAGGCTGAGCATTGGCATACGCGCCATCCGCACGCGCGCGCACCACGTAGATGGGAAGGCCGTTGCCATTTCAGAGAGAGCGGAATTCTTTGCCGAAGTTTACAGAACTTTTGCCTGGAATTTACGAGAGTCCGGCAAAATGCCGCGACTGAAATGGGCCCGCGCGTCGCAACACTCACAGCGGTACCGTTTATAGGGCATTGGGCCCTTGCAAAGAATCTTCTGTCGATTTGGACACGGTACGGTCGGTCAAAGTTGGTCGACCGGCCAATTAACAAAGAGAGGTGAAGCACATGAAAGACCACATTGCGGTACGCGAAGTCAGTGATAGCGAGAAGGACGCCAACCGCGATCCCATTACGGGGGCGCCGGGAGCGCATCCAGTTGGGACGGGGGTGGGAGCAGCCGCAGGTGGAGCGGCGGGTGCTGCGATTGGGGCAGTCGCCGGGCCTATCAGTGCCGGGGTCGGATTGGTAGTTGGCGCAGTTGTTGGCGGCTTGGGAGGAAAGGGCGTCGCCGAGATGATCGACCCGACCATTGAGGATGCGTACTGGAGAGAGGAGTATTCGAGGAGCCCCTACGTTGAGAGTGGCGTGTCCTACGAGAACTATCGGCCTGCCTATCGGACGGGCTACGAGGGCTACACCCGTTATCCGGGCAAGAAATATGAAGATGTGGAAACGGACTTGCAGCGCGACTATGAGAAGTCCAGAGGAAATTCCACCCTGCCTTGGGAAAAGGCGAAAGATGCCACGCGCGATGCCTGGCATCGCGTAGAGAATGCCTTTTCAGGCGATAGGGATGACGAAGAGCGCTAAGTTGTCCGGACCGATTGGGACGGGATGGGGCATGTGACCCATCCCGCCTTAACCAGTTTTTGAAGGTAGAAACCAGGACGCGAGGAACGGCCCGACGAGGTTTGTCAGGGGATCTTTCCCTTCCCCAGAATTCATTAACAAAAATAGACGGGATGACAAACATGCTCCCAAAAGCCATGCAAAAAGGTGGCAACCCATCAGCATATGACAATAGCCGACGGACCGGCGTTACTCACCACGGAGATCGATCATGAGCAAAGCAAAAACAATGCCCGATTCTAGAAAAAGCAAACAAGAGAAGGGCTCGGCTCCCCACAATGACCAAACGGGTGCCGGCGGCGAACTGCACCAGAGTGCTGGCGGAGAGCACCCCGCCCTTACCACCAACCAGGGCGTCGCTCTTTCCGACAACCAGAACTCGCTCAGGGCCAATCCCCGCGGTCCCACGCTTCTGGAGGACTTCATCCTTCGCGACAAAATCACGCATTTCGATCACGAGCGTATTCCCGAGCGTATCGTTCACGCGCGAGCGACGGGCGTGCATGGCTTTTTCGAGCTGACCGCCTCGTTGAAGAAATACACCACTGCGAGGATACTCACCGAGGTAGGCGAGAAGACGCCCGTGTTTACTCGAATATCGACCGTCGCGGGCGGTGCCGGTTCGGTAGACACCCCGCGTGACGTGCGCGGCTTCGCCGTCAAGTTCTACACAAAGGAAGGCAACTGGGACCTGGTCGGCAACAATATCCCTGTCTTCTTCATCCAGGATGCCATCAAGTTCCCCGACCTTATCCATGCCGTCAAAATGGAACCCGACCGCGGCTTTCCGCAATCGGCAACCGCCCACGACACCTTCTGGGATTTCATTTCCCTCACGCCCGAATCCATGCACATGGTGATGTGGATCATGTCTGACCGCACGATACCGCGTTCGCTACGGATGATCGAAGGCTTTGGCGTGCATAGCTTCCGGCTGATCGACGATTCCGGCGAATCAACCTTCGTCAAGTTCCACTGGCGTCCGAAGCTCGGCCTTCAATCCACCATTTGGGATGAAACGGTCAAGATTTCCGGCGCAGATCAAGACTTCCACCGCCGCGATATGTTCGAGGCCATCTCGGCAGGTCATTTCCCCGAATGGGACTTGGCGGTTCAGATTTTCACCCAGGAGGAAGCAAACAAATTTCCGTTCGATCATCTGGACGCGACCAAGCTGATTCCCGAAGAGCTTGTGCTTTTAAAAGTGATTGGCCGCATGGTCCTCGATCGATGGCCCAACAATTTCTTCGCTGAAACGGAACAGGTTGCTTACTGTCCTTCTCATGTCGTGCCAGGCATCGATTTTTCGAATGATCCGCTGTTGCAGGGGCGCTTATTGTCCTATCACGACACACAGCTTCTGCGCCTGGGTTCGCCCAATTTCCATCAGATCCCGATCAACGCGCCCAAGTGCCCGTTCTCCAACCACCAACGCGACGGACACATGCAGATGGACCAACCGGTGGGCCGAGTTGCGTATGAGCCCAACTCGCTCTCGGAAGACTCGCCACGCGAAGAGCCGGCCAAGGGCTTTCGCAGCGCTGCGGTAAATGAGACCGGCGAGAAAAGCCGCATCCGTGCCGAGAGCTTCGCCGACCACTACAGCCAGGCGCGCCAGTTCTATCTCAGCCAAACCGCGTACGAGCAGGCGCACATCGCGTCGGCATTGGTGTTTGAGCTTTCGAAAGTCGAACATCTGCACGTGCGCCAAGCGATGGTCGGGCACCTGCGGCATATCGAAGAAGACCT
>JBAZRU010000185.1:0-10751 GCA_041662805.1 Candidatus Hydrogenedentales bacterium
TTGCCTCGGGGAAGGCCACGCTTGAAGGGGAGGCTGAACTCTCCATCTCGGGTCTGCAGTTTCTTCGCTCTGTTCGCCTTCTTCCTGCCTTCACCGAGAGTCAATGGGATGATGTGGTCGCGCACCTCCCTCGCAATGTGACATCCATGGTTGCGTTGCAGCGCCCGGCAGACTTGGTGACGACGGCCGGGATTCGGGTAATGGGCACGCAACCCAACCCGAAGGAAGACCTTCTCGTAGTGCGCGAATTGGCTCCCTTGGCGAAGGTGCTGGGATTCAACGCGATTGAGATGTACGTGCGTTGGAACATCATTGAGCCCAAGCGCGAGGGAGAGTTCGACTTCACGTACTACGACACACTTGTGTCTGCGTTACAGGAGTACGACCTCCAATGGTTTCCGCTGCTGATCGTGGGGTCCGCGTACGCGCTTCCGAGCTGGTTCATCGAGAGCGAAGAAAATGTGGGGTTCGTGTGTTTGGAGCACAGCGAGTCGAATCCCATTCAGAGCATTTGGAGTCCTTACCACCGCCGCCACGTAACGCGTGTACTGACCGCCTTTGGTGAACACTACGAACCGACGGGGACATTGCAGGGCGTGCGGCTTGGACCGAGCGGAAACTATGGAGAGTCGCAGTATCCCGCCGGAGGGAATTGGGCAATCGAAGGAAAGAAGATGCACATCCACATAGGGATGTGGGCGGGGGACGCGTACGGGCGAGCCGACTTTGTCGATTCGATGCGCAGCAAATACGGCGACATTGCTAAGCTCAATGAAGCGTGGGACGCTTCGCTGGCGAGTTTCGATTCCATTCCCGTCGTATTGCCGCAGACGATGCAGTCGCCACGTCAGCGGATAGACTTCGCCACGTGGTACACGAAGTCGATGTCGGACTGGTGCGCCTGGTGGGCGGAAGAGGCGGCGAAAGCGATGCCGCACACGCCGATCTATCAGTCCGCTGGCGGCTGGGGATTCCTGGAAGCGGGCACCAGCTACAGCGACCAAACAAAGGCGATGATTGCGATTCACGGCGGGATTCGCCTCACCAACGAAACGGATAGCTTCGAGCAGAACTTCTGTGCAACGCGTCTTGCGGCAACCGCCGCGAGGTTATACGGAACGAAGCTGGGGTATGAACCGGCGAGCTCGCATACGGCGCGCGGGATTGTGGGACGCCTGTTCAATACCGCGTCGACCAATGGAGACCACTTCTTCACCTATTCAGGAAATATCTTCGGCACGGCGATGGCAATCGACAAGTGGCTTGAATACTTGCCGACCTTGGACGTGAGGCAAGAGCCGCTGGTGGAAGTGGCCGTGTACTACCCTGAGACGATGAACCAACTCGACGACGGTGCGTTTCGCGAGTTGTACGCGTGGGGATTCAATCCGCGTGCGGAGGCTGCGAGGCGCGCGGTGGAAGTCGACTATCTCGATGAGAACCTCATCAGGGACGGATTTCTCGACCGCTACAAAGTGCTCGTGTTTGCGTGGGGCAACAAGATTGAGCCGGATGTCCTGGAGCGCATCGATGTGTGGGTAAGAAATGGCGGCACGGTCATTTATCCCTCATTCCCGCGCGGCCCTTTGACAACGATTGACGGTGACAAGACTGTATTCACGCGGTGGGAATCCGGCGATACGGGTAAGGGAAGTCTGAGGCGCTTCAAGGGCGACATGGACCCCGAGAGCTTGTACGGCACGTATATTCGCGAGCAGCTTCGGACCGTTGAAAGCCTGAATCCGTGGACGAAGATCGTTGTCGGAATGGATTGGCCGGAGTACACGTTTGCGTCAATCCAAAGAGACGGACACGTGCTTATCCTGAACTATGGGGACGTGGCGCGGACGATAGTGTTTCCGGACGGCAAGCGTGTTGATGTGCCGTCGTATGGGATTGCGCGCAGCGCGCTGTAAGGAGAAACGAAGTGCAACGTCGACAGTTCTTGAAAATAGGTGCGGGTACGGTTGCGGTAGGCGCTGGCTGGCCGGCATCGGCGGCGGAAAGTGCGGCAGCGGCAACGGAAGCGTCGGCGACTACGGCGTCGCTGTTACACAGCTACACGGAAGAAGACCATCGGAGACGCCTGCAAAACATCGGCGTGTGCACGCAATCGATACGCACGTGCATGCGCAAACATCTCGTGACGAATTATCTGCCCGCGCAGTGCTGTTATAACCTCGGCGAGTATCCTGGCCGTGCGCCATACAATCCCGATGAGCAGGATGAGGAGGAACTGGACCGCCTCAAGGATCACGGCGTTCAGGTGCTCCAGGTGTTCGACGATTGGAACGATTCGCTGCGCTTGTTCGGGGGCGACAAGTACACGGCGGTGAATCCTGCAGGGTATCGCCGCTTTCTCGATATGGCGCACCGGCGCGGCATGAAGGTGCTCACATACACCTCGCCATGCTTCATCGAACGCGCGCACCCAGAGTTCCGTCAGGAATGGAGCAGGGAAGGCGATTTTCTCATCGTAGGGTACTGGGATATGGCGCGGTGCTCGCCCGCAAGTCCGGGGTGGCGTGCCTTCGTCTTGCAGCGAATCGCGCGGATCATCGATGAGTATGGGTCGGACGGCATCTACATGGACGGTGGATACCTGGCAAATCAATATGCCACGAAGCAGAAGATGCCGCTTGCGAAGGACGAAGTGGTCGCGTTTGACGAAACCCCTGAGCACGACGGCGCGTTCACGGATTTACTCGCGCTGGTGTACAACGAGGTGAAGCGGCGTGGGGGCATCCTCAAGTTGCACGTCAATGGCTCGGAGCAACCTCAGAGCGGCGGCCTGAAGTTGTATGACTACTTGTGGGTGGGCGAAGGCGTGACGCAAGTGGACCCGCTTCGTAATGCCGTGAAGAACCATCCTCCGTATGTCGTGCCGTGCATCGATCTGGGGTTCACGAAGCTGGAATCGGAAGACGAGGCCTTTCTGCATGCAATTCCGTACATGCAGTTCCCCGTAATGATGGGTGGACGCATCTTCACCGGCGAGCGCGGCATGATTCCCGGCGTGAAGTACAACGACGATTTCTGGATGGAGCGATGCCGGGCGGCCTGGAAGCAGTATCAGGAAGACCCAAGCAAGTTGCATTGCTACAGCGCATGGGACGCCGTGCCCGGCAGCGCCGAAACACGCCCCACGCACGCGCGGTGGTTGAAGCAATACATGCCGCTCGTGGAAGAGGGGACGTGGGCATTTCTAGAAATTGGCGATACGACGCTGTTTGCCGAGCCCTTGCCGAAGGACGTCGTGGCGTCGGCATTCGCGAATCGGGAACTGCATCTCGTGCTCGCAAACTACGGACGCGCCGCTGTAGAGATGAAAACGGCGGAGAAATATATCGCAAGCGACGAGAGCGGCGCGACCCCGAGCACGGCGTGGAGCTTGCCTCCACGGTCGTTGCGGGTGCTGAGGCGGCAGGTCTAGCGCAAGTCCACTTCGCGCGCGACCAGGCAATTCCAAGTCTGTTCAAGGTATCCTGGATAGCAGGGCGTGCGCACTTCTTGACTGACTATGCCCAAATGGCGCACATGGAGTCGCCGGTTATAGCGACTAGAACGGACTTGCCGAATGTCTCCCGGAAAGAAAGGCCTGCACACACCAGTCGACGCCCCCTTGCCCATGTCGCGCGAGGAAATGGACCGCCGTGGTTGGCGCGAACTGGATGTCCTGCTAATCACCGGCGACGCTTATGTCGACCACCCGTCCTTTGGCGTTGCGTTGTTAGGGCGATGGCTATCCGCCAAGGGTTTTCGCGTGGGGGTCGTGGCGCAACCGCGCTGGACGACAACAGACGATATCACGTGCATGGGGCGTCCTCGGTTGTTCGCGGGGGTGACAGCAGGCACGGTCGACTCGATGCTGGCGCACTACACGGCGTTTCGCAAGAAGCGAAGCGACGATGCGTACACGCCGGGAGGCCGTGCAGGCGCGCGCCCAAACCGTGCGACCATCGTGTATGCGAACCTCGCGCGGCAGTCCTTTCCCGGTATGCCGGTTGTCCTCGGCGGTATCGAGGCCTCATTGCGGCGCGCGACGCACTACGATTTCTGGACGGACAAGTTACGTCCGTCGATCCTCCTCGATAGCAAGGCGGATCTCGTGGTCTACGGAATGGGAGAGCGGGCGATCCTTGAGATCGCCGAACGCCTACAGGCGCATAGCGAGTTCGACGACCCAAAGAAACGCGCCGCGGAGGTATTGCGCGGAATACCAGGTTCGGTGTTCGCAGTCTCTTCGCTCGATGCGTTGTGCGCACTCCCCAACGCTCCAGACTTCGAGTCCATGCTCACATTTCCTTCACACAGCGCTATCGCGTCAGACCCGCCAAAGCTGATGGAAGCGACCTTGGCGATGGAACGTCAGGTGCATCAGGGTAAGCATTGGGCCATGCAGGAGAGTGGGGGACGTCATGTCGTGTTCACACCGCCGGCCGAACCGCTGAACATGGAAGAGTTGGATGCGCTGTACGCATTGCCGTACACGCGCAGCCCGCATCCTTCCTACACGCAACCAATTCCCGCGGCGCGCATGATTCAGTTCAGCGTAACCTCGCACCGGGGATGCGCTGGCGGATGTTCCTTTTGCTCGATCACCCTGCACCAGGGCCGGCAGATCGGATCGCGAAGCGCCGAATCAATCAAGAAGGAAGTGAATACGCTATCGCAACACCCTGACTGGGCGGGCAGCGTATCGGATGTGGGCGGGCCCACGGCGAATATGTGGGGCGCGCGATGCGCGGCGGACCATACCATCTGCAAGCGTGTGGATTGTCTGACGCCAACGGTGTGCAAGCATTTCGAGACGCACGACGCGGAGCTCGTGAAGCTGTTGCGCACGCTGCGTGAGATGGACGGTGTGAAGCACGTGCGCGTCGCGAGTGGCGTGCGCTATGACTTGGCCGACGCCAACGGCGAATACCTGCGCGCATTGGTGCGCGAATTCGTGGGCGGCCAACTGAAGGTTGCGCCCGAGCATCAAAGCGAACATGTCCTAAAGCTGATGCGCAAGCCGACGTTCGCCGCGTTCGAGGGTTTTCTCGACGCCTTTCAACGGGAATCGCGTGAAGCGCACAAAGAGCAATTTGTGATTCCCTACCTGATCAGCGCTTTTCCCGGCTGCACCGATGAGGACATGCGGTCTCTTTCGCTTTGGCTCAAAGAGCGCGGGTGGAAACCGCAGCAAGTGCAGTGCTTCATTCCCACTCCGGGTACCGTGGCCACGGCGATGTACTACGCGGGCATCGATCCGAAAGGAAGACGAATACCTGTTGCGAAGAGCGACAAGGAGCGCCTGCGGCAACACTACATGTTGCTGCAGGGCGGTGAGCGCACTGCGGCGCGAGGCGACGACGAGTTCTGCTGATAGCTCCAGTCCAGGCGGGGCCTGCGATCGAGTTTGCTTCTACCTCCCTCCACGCAGCAAGATACGAGTGCATTCGACGCTTTTGTCGCCTCTTGGATTCAAGCTCGGGAAAGGGATCCGTCATGAAGTCCTTGACGCATTTGTCTCTCGTCCTGCCATTCTTTGCAGTCGTTCTCGCCGGTTGCGCGTCGACACCGAACGCACACCAAAACGGCGATGGTTTCGTCTCCATTTTCGACGGCAAGTCCTTCAATGGCTGGAAGGCTCCCGACATGAGTTATTGGACCATCGAGGATGGGGCGATTACCGCAACCATCAGCGAGCAACATCCGCTCACGATCAACCAATACCTCGTCTGGCAAGGCGGTGAGCTGGCCGATTTCGAACTCAAACTGAAGCACCGCCTTACAGGTTCTCCCGAAGTCAACGGCGGCTTTCAATTCCGCAGTCTCCTCCTTCCCGACAACGACATAGCGGGTTATCAGGTAGACAACAATCTCACGACTGACTGGGTCGTCCGCCTGTACGACGAGCACGGTCGCCATACGCTTGCGTGGCGCGGCGAATCCGCCCGATACGACGCAAACGGAAATCCTGCCGTCACCCCAATAGAAGGAGTCCACGGCGCACCCGCCACCTTCAAACTCGAGGATTGGCATGAATATCACCTCATTGCCCGCGGCTCCCACATCGAACTGTTCGTCAATGGCCTCAAGGTCGCCGAAGTCTTCGACGATGATGCCAAGCAGCAAGACTTCCACGGCATCCTCGGCCTACAGCTTCACTCTGGCAAACCGCAAAGGGCCCAATTCAAGGACATACGCCTGAAGAAACTCGACTGAACCTGCGTTGCTCTTCCTCTCCCGCACGCCGCTGCTTTGAAGCAGCAGCCCATAACCTGATACTCTTCCCCCCTGCAAAGGGGATACCCGCAAGGAGGACTGCATGAAGCTGAACCAGCAAATTTTCCGTGAGTACGATATTCGTGGCATTGCCGGAAAAGACCTGGACGAAGAAACCTACACGCGTCTTGGTCAGGCTGCGTGCGCCTTCATGAAAGGCAAACTGAAGCACAAATGCCTTGTCGTCGGGCGCGACGGACGGCTCACCTCGAAGGCATACGCCAATGCCCTTATCGACGGCATCACCTCGTGCGGCGTCAATGTAATCGACATCGGCGAAGTACCGACCCCGCTCGTATATTTCGGCCTGTTCAAACTCCCTGTGGACGGCGGCATGATGATTACCGCAAGCCACAACCCGAAGGAATACAACGGGCTGAAGGTCGCCGTAGGCGAGTCGACCATTCACGGCAAGGACATCCAGAAGCTGTACCACATCGCCCAAGAAGGCGTGTTTCCAAAAGCCGAAGGCCCTGTCACCATCACGCGCATGGACCTTGTCCCCAAGTACATGAAGCGCATCCTCAAAGACATCAAGGTCAAGCGCAAGCTCAAGGTCGTGCTCGACGGCGGCAACGGCACCGGCGGCCCGGTCGGCCTACCGCTCTACGAGCAATTGGGGTGCGAGGTCATTCCTCTTTACTGCGACGTGGATGGGACCTTTCCCAATCATCATCCCGATCCGACGGTCCCGGAAAACATCGTCGAGTTGATTAAGGCCGTGAAGAAACACAAAGCCGATCTCGGCATTGGCTATGACGGTGACACGGATCGCATCGGCGCGGTCGATGAACTTGGGAACGTCATCTACGGCGACCAACTGCTGATCCTCTTCGCGCGCGCGGTGCTGAAGGACAAGCCCGGCGCGACCGTTATCGGCGAAGTAAAAAGTTCACGCACCCTCTACGCCGACATCGCCAAGAACGGCGGCAAGCCCATCATGTGGAAGACCGGCCATTCGTTGATCAAAGCCGCCATGAAGCTGCATCACGCGCAGATCGCTGGCGAGATGAGCGGCCACATGTTCTTCAAGCACCGCTGGTACGGCTTCGACGACGCCATCTACTCAGGCGCGCGGCTGCTCGAACTACTTGGCGCGGGGAAGAAGACCCTCTCCGAGCACTTGGCCAACGTTCCCAAGATGTACTCCACGCCGGAAATCCGCATCGAAACCAACGAAACGCGAAAGTTCGAGATCGTCAAGGAAGCTACCGAGTACTTCCAAAAGGAATTGGGCCTCGACGTCAACACAATTGACGGCGCGCGGATTGAGTTTCCCGACGGATGGGGACTGCTTCGCGCGTCGAATACGTCGCCCGTCCTTGTCATGCGATGCGAAGCGGCCACGGAAAAGCGCGTTGCGGAGATTCGCAAGCTCATCGAAGATAAGGTGAACGCAATCAACAGATAGGCTCACGCGCCACGTGGTGATACCAAGCGATTCCACGGATCGTGGGGTCTGACTCTGCGCAGTAGCGCTGGCTTCCAGCCGGCCCTTCGATTCTCAGGTACGTCCAGTTTGATTTGGAATCAACCGCGAGTCAGGCAGAGGGGGTGCCATGCTTACGATTGGAGTGCTCGTAGCCGCATTCGTTCAGGCCGCGGCAAGCGAACTGCCGTATAACGGAACATTCGAGACGCCCGTAGGCAAACCCGCGGGTTGGGAATCGCAAGTATGGGGCGGAGGCGGACGCTTCACCTACGAGCAATCCGGTCGCAATGGAAGCTGGTGCGTCGCCATCGGTTCGTCGGATGGCGGTGACCTCACTTGGTCCGAACTCGTCCCCGTTCAGGCCTATTCGCGCTATCGACTTTCCGCATGGATCAAAACGGACAACGTCACGCCTTCCAAAGGCAAGGGCGCCCTCATCAATCTTCACCAAGGCCCTGCAGGGAAGACTGATCCACTTGTGGGAACGAACGACTGGCAGCAGGTCTCGTTTGAATTCGATTCCGGCAAGCACGAAACGATTCAGGTCTGTTGTCTATTTGGTGGCTGGGGCAAGGCCACCGGAAAGGCATGGTACGACGACGTGAGCATCGAATACCTTGCACCAACTCCAATTGCACCAGTCGCCGATATCGACACGACAAAGACCGGCGCGCCCATCTCGAAGTACATCTACGGCCAGTTTATCGAGCATCTTGGCCGTTGTATCTACGGCGGAATCTGGGCGGAAATGCTGGAGGATCGCAAGTTCTTCTACCCGGTCGGGGCGGCGGACTCTCCGTGGACAGCCCCGCGCGGCGGCGTAGAGATGATCAAGGAAGGCGCATTCGTCGGCGAGCACACGCCTCGGATCGCAGCAGGCCATTCTGTCGTTCAATCCGGCCTTGGCATCGTCAAGGGCAAGTCGTATGAAGGCCGGATTGTTCTCGCGGGCTCCGGAAAAGTGACTGTTACGCTCATCTGGGGCGATACCCCCGCCGACCGGGAGCAAGTCAAGGTCGATGGCATCTCGGCCTCGTTTGCCGCGTTCCCGATTCGCTTCAAAGCGGGCGCATCAACCGACGACGCCCGCATCGAAATCGTAGCAGCGGAGACCGTGCGACTGGGCACGATTTCTCTCATGCCCAGCGACAATATCAAGGGCATGCGGCGCGACACGCTCGCGCTCCTCAGACAACTCGATTCCCCTATCTATCGCTGGCCTGGCGGTAACTTCGTCAGCGGCTACGATTGGCGGGACGGCATCGGCGACCGCGACAAGCGCCCCCCGCGCAAGAATCCCGCGTGGACGGGCGTGGAACACAACGACTTCGGTATCCATGAGTTCATGGCATTCTGTGAAGAACTCGGGACTGATCCCTACATCGCCGTGAACAGCGGGCTGGGCGACATACAACTCGCCAAAGACGAGGTCGAGTACGTAAATGGCGCCGAGAGCTCGTCCATGGGGCAACTCCGCGCGAAAAATGGCCGCACCGCGCCGTGGCACTGTGTCTACTGGAGCGTTGGCAACGAGATGTACGGGTCATGGCAGCTCGGCAACGTGCCGCTCGAGCAATACCAGCAACGCCACAACGACTTCGCGAAAGCGATGCGCACCGCGGATCCCGGAATCAAACTGGTCGGCGTCGGCGACAGCGGCAGCCAGTGGAGCACCGGCATGCTCACGAATTGCGCGGATCATATGGACCTTCTAAGTGAACATTTCTACTGCAACGACAAACTCGGCGTCGTAGAGCACGTGGGCCAACTCGCGGAATTCGTTCGCAAGAAAGCAGAATCCCACCGCAAATATCTCAAAGAGATTCCCGCGATGCAAGGCAAGTTCATCCCCATCGCGTTGGACGAGTGGAACTATTGGTACGGACCACACGCGTTCGGCGAACTCGGTACACGTTACTTCGTGAAGGATGGATTAGGCGTTGCCGCGGGCATTCACGAATTCACGCGCAACAGCGACCTCTTCTTCATGGCCAATTACGCGCAGACCGTCAACGTTATCGGCTGCATCAAGACGGACAAGACCGCCGCAGCCTTTGAAACAACCGGCCTGGCGCTCATGCTATACCGAAAGCACTACGGGGAGACTCCCATTACCGTAACTGGCAACCTCGAAGCCCTTGACGTGGCCGCGGCGTGGAATGCCGGCCGCACAGCCCTCGCCATTGGCGTCGTCAATCCGCTCGATCGGGAAGTGACGCTGAGGCTGAACGTTGCGGGCGCCACGATAGCATCGAAAGGCCGCGTCTGGCGCATCGCCGGCACAGATCCTATGGGCTATAACGACCCCAAGACTCCATCGAACATTGTCATCCAGGAGGAAAGGGTGAAGGAGGTAGACCAAGGGCTTTCCTTGCCGAAACTCAGCATTAACCTGTTCGAAATCCCCGCGAGCCGATAGTATCCCCAAGGAAGTTGCGACAATACCACTGTCCACTGTGTTCATGTCGTACACGATGCCCATCGTTTTTTGGACTCGCCTCCTCCTGCGGGTATAATCAGTCGCTTTCCTGCGGGGGGAATAGCAAGAGCGGAGATTCGCGATGAAACTGACAAGACGAGCATTTATCGGTGGAGTGGTGACTGCGGCGGTGATTGCGGGAACGCGCGGTGCGAGTTCGGTATTTGGAGCCAATGAACGTGTGCGCGTAGCCTGCGTCGGCATCAATGGGCGGGGAGGCAGTCATATCGAAGCGTTCTCCAGCATGCCCAATTCCGAAGTCGTTGCGCTGTGCGACGTTGACTCGAACGTCCTGCAGGAATGCGCCAGTTCTCTCGAAAAGAAGACTGGTAAGAAGCCCCTCGTCGCGGCGGACGTGCGCGAACTCCTTGCCAGAGACGACATCGACGCCATCTCGATTGCGACCCCCAACCATCTGCATACGCTGATCGCGATCTGGGCCTGTCAGGCTGGCAAAGACGTGTACGTCGAAAAGCCCTTGTCCCATGACTTCTGGGAAGGCAAGCAACTCATGGCCGCTGCGAAGAAATTCAATCGCGTCGTGCAACACGGCACGCAGGCGCGGTC
>JBAZRU010000186.1:0-10749 GCA_041662805.1 Candidatus Hydrogenedentales bacterium
CTTCGGCGCTTGGCCTCGGCATGGGACCCGGCGCAAGGTTCGCCGGTGTTTACCCAGCAGGGAAAGTACACGGCGCGGGGATGGACGGAGTGGACCCAGGGGTTTCAGTTCGGGTGCCAGATCCTCCAATTCGACGCGACGGGCGACGAGACCTTTCTGCGCTTGGGGCGCGAGAACACGCTCCGGTACATGGCGCCGCACGTCAGCCATATCGGCGTGCACGATCACGGCTTCAACAACATCTCCACCTACGGCAATCTTCGCAGGCTGGCCCGGGAAGGGCGCGTGCAGGAGTCGCGCGACGCCGTGATGCTGTATGAACTGGCGCTGAAGGTGTCGGGCGCGGTGCAGGCCGCGCGGTGGACGCCCACCGCGGACGAGACGGGATTCATCTACTCGTTCAACGGTCCGCACTCGTTGTTCAGCGACACGATCCGGTCGTGCCGGTCTTTGATGCTGGCGCATCAGTTAGGCCATTGCCTCATGGGGGAAAACGACCGCAAGATATCCCTGCTGGGGCGCGCAATCGAGCACATGCTCAATACGGCGCGCTTCAA
This sequence comes from Candidatus Hydrogenedentales bacterium, assembly GCA_041662805.1. GTDB lineage: Bacteria > Hydrogenedentota > Hydrogenedentia > Hydrogenedentales > SLHB01 > JAIBAQ01. The sequence goes on from JBAZRU010000186.1 coordinate 558, forward strand.
CGTGTATTACGGCGAGGGACGCGACGTGTACGACGTGCCGGGCCGCGTGGTGCACGAGAGCATCTTCAATACGGAAGACGGGCAGTACCGGTGCCCGAGCACGCAGCAGGGCTACTCGCCGTTCTCGACGTGGACGCGCGGGTTGGCGTGGGTGTTGCTCGGGTTCGCGGAGGAGATGGAGTGCTTGGAGGCCATGCCGTATGCGGACCTCAAGACGTGGGGCGGCCCCGCGGCGTTGCGGGCTATGATGATGAAAGCCGCTACGGCCACCGCCGACTTCTACCTCGCCAACACGGCAAGCGACGGCATTCCTTATTGGGACACGGGCGCGCCGGGCCTGGTGTACCTGGGTGATTATTTGAAAGAGCCGTCGCACCCCGACAACCCGTATGAGCCGGTCGACAGCTCGGCGGCGGCGATTGCCGCGCAAGGGCTGTTGCGGCTTGGTCGCGTGTTGGGCGCGAAGGGACGGCGCTATTGGCAGGCGGGGTTGACGGTCGCGCGAACGCTGCTGGCGTCGCCGTATCTTTCCGAGGACGTGAATCACCAGGGGCTGATTCTGCATTCCGTGTATCACCGCCCGCGCGGGTGGGACAGCGTCCCCAAGGGAAAGCATGTGCCCTTCGGCGAATCGTCGATGTGGGGCGACTATCACGCGATGGAAATGGCCGTGTACTTGCTGCGCATGATCCAAAGCGGACCGTATCTGGCGTTTCACGACCAAGCACCCGAAGCGAGGACGTGAGCGGAGGACCAGCTACCGGGGCAACCAGCCGTCGTCAGGATTCGTGTCTAAGGTACTGAACGAAGTTGCGCCGGCAGGAAGCGCTTTCTCATGTCCCGCGTCTGCGTCCACCGGTTCGCGACATGTCCCCCTGCAATTGGCACACGCCGAACCTTCCGGATAGGTTTCCGCCGGTAGTATCCACCCGCACTTCGCGCACTTGACCCACTCGTCCGGGGCATCAACTATCCGCGCATGTTTCCAATTGGGCAGGTCGCGGTTGCCCGGACGCCGTTTCGGTTCGTACAGATCACGGTATGCCCTTGCGGAGAACATGCGCCACAGCGCAACCCCTCCCAGCAGCAGCAATCCCCATGGCCCCCATCCGCGCGCGCCATGATACGACACCATCGCAGCCACGTACATTGCGAGTGGAACCAGCGTTGTAACCGCGGCGCTTCGCACGAGCGCAGACGGCCAGTTCTTTGATCGAGTTGCCCACCACGTTGCAAGAAGGCTCAAGCTCGCAAGACCAATCAGGACGAAGACAATCGGCTGTCTCGTTAAGAGCAAAGCGAACGCAGCGATCAGTAAATAGGTTATCCCCATTCTCCGCTGCATCGACAGAAGCCGCTTTGCCACGCCATCCATAAAGAGGCAATTCAACTCGGAATACGGAGTCAACGCTCCATTCCACAACACCTGTGTTACCGTGGCACCGGACAAGTGAGCGGTACGAACCGCGAGGGTATCCCCTTTCGATAGCCGGAATATGACCCCCTGCTCAAGTTCCTTCAATGTGAACGACCCCAGGAGGTTGGATCCAAACTGAACCGCCCGAACACCCAATTCGCGCAATTCCGAAATCGTCACCGGCGAACGCACCGGCGCGCGCCAGTCCTCTTCCGGATCGGCCCATCCCTCCGTCTCCTTGCCTTCATCCGGTTGTAGGTAGTCGGTGTTCATTCGCATTCTCGATTGCGGCAATGAAGTGCTTTCCGGATGTCACGCGCTGCCACTAGCCTAACGCCTCGCATTTGGCGACTGCGTCGAGCGGACCACGCCGTTGTCCCCAGCAATTGGGACATTGGGAGCCTTCTGGATAGGTTTCCAGAGGGACTATCCATCCGCAGAGCAGGCATTTGCCCCACACATCGGGCACGTCAACGATTCGCGCACGTTTCCAGTTGGGAAGGCATTGGGCGGAATCGTCGCCGCGCGCGCAGACTTTCCGTCCTGCGATGGGAATACGAGCAGTTAGGTACAGCCAAAGGAGAGGGATAAGGACAAATTTTGCGATCAATATCGCATAGCCTACTACGCAGACGGACAGGTACATACCCTTATAATTATCAGCGACGATGGATGAACCCCAATAGACAGCGGCGAGATTCGCTAATACCGGCAGTAAGGAAAGAGCCAACGCCAGCCGGGCCAATTGAACGGGATGCTTTCTGGCGGCTCTTCCAAGAATCAACGATGCAACCGTGAGCGCCAGTAGCATGACGGCGCCAAGCACAATCGCCAGCGGATTCCGCGGGAACGACGGCAACAACAACACAGGCGAGGTGAGAATCAACAAAGGGAAATACACCGTGTAGGCGTCCACGGGGGCCTTGGCAATCGCTTGGTGTTCGAGAGGAGGATAGGGGAGCACTGTCCCGTTCCAGGCGACTGCGGTGACGACTCGCGCGGATGTCGGGAAATAACGCATCGAAAGCGTGTCCCCCGACGCGAAGCGAAATACGACTCCGCGGCCAAGTTCCTGAGGAGAGAACTCCCCGAGCAGGCATGAGGCAAGCCGGACCACGACGTTCTTTCCGGTCTTTGCTTTCGTTAGTTCGAGTAAGCTGCGTACGTCGCTCGCCGAAAGGGCATTCACGCCGGGCAGGTGCGCCCCGCCAAGAGGGTCATCCTCGCTGAAGCTTCCGTTGGACACAATTCCTCCATGACCGGGAGCCGTTTGAAGGAAGACGTTTCGATCCATCCACAGATTACACAGATGACACAGATAAGACAACGAGAGGGCCGTATGCAATCGGCTCTTGAAACGAAGGCGCGTGTCTTCTAGCATGGGGCCGGGAGATCGTGGGAGTATCATACGAACTACGCCTGGCTTGGGGCGTGTGAGGGACGATATTGTGGCGAATGCACCTTTGAACAACGTTCGGCGTCGCGTGGACGCGCAGGCGATGCCCGCGCCGGCCGCGGCGATCCCAACCGGGGCAATCGGTTTGGCGGTAGGGGCCACGGTAATTGCGTTGGCGTGTTGGTTGCTCAAGCAGCGCGAGGCAAGAAAGAGCAGCACGTTCGTGGAACGCGAGGTTTCGTACTATCTCATGGCGCTGGCCGTGGTCGGCTTTGCGGCGGGTTGCTGGGCATTCGTTGTGTACGCGCGGTTCTCGGCCTAACTCTGCCAAGGCATAGCCAAGAAGTGGCAGCCGAGGGCGGCTGCCCCCATTGGCATTGACAGGGTTCTATGTGGGGCAACCGCCCTCGGCTGCCATCCCCAACTGCCATCCTCGCGCCAGTTTTGGTAGTATCGCCGAGACACAATTGGGGTCTGATCGGCATCGAGTCAGTCACTGCGCATTCTAGAGGGGGTTTTGTGAAGACTGTCGGCATTATCATGAATGGCGTCACCGGGCGCATGGGGACGAACCAGCATTTGGTGCGCTCGATCCTGGCGATCCGAAACCAGGGCGGCGTCTCTATCGGCGACAACGAGGCGATCATGCCCGAGCCGATCCTCGTGGGGCGAAACGAAGCGAAGCTGAAGAAGCTTGCGGATGCTCATGGGGGATTGCCGTTCTCCACGGATTTCGACAGCCTCCTCGACGATGCGAAGTACTCCGTGTATTTCGATGCGCAGACCACCTTGCGCCGCTACGAAGATGTGAAACGCGCGATCGCCAAAGGGAAGCACGTCTACTGCGAGAAACCGGTGGCGACGTCGAGCGCCGAAAGCATGGACCTGTATCGCCTGGCCAAGGAGAAGGGGGTCAAGCACGGCGTCGTGCAAGACAAGTTGTGGTTGCCGGGCCTTCGAAAGCTGAAGTATCTCATCGATACGGGGTTCTTCGGGCGCATCCTTGCGGTGCGCGGCGAGTTTGGATATTGGGTGTTCACGGGGGAGAATCAACCGGCGCAGCGTCCGTCGTGGAATTACCGCAAGAACGACGGCGGCGGCATCATGCTGGACATGTTCTGCCATTGGCGGTACGTCATCGACAATTTGTTCGGCAACGTAACGTCCGTTTCGGCGCTGGGGGCGATTCACATTCCAAAGCGGTGGGACGAGGCGGGGAAGCCGTACGATTGCGATACCGACGACGCCGCGTATGGGACGTTCCAGACGGATCAGGGAATCATCTGCCACTTCAATTCGTCGTGGTGCACGCGCGTGCGCCGCGATGACTTGCTCACGCTCCATGTCGACGGCACGCACGGCTCGGCCGTGGCGGGGCTTCGTCAGTGCTGGACCCAGCACGATGCCGCAACGCCGAAACCGGTCTGGAATCCGGATATCGACAATCCCATCGACTTCTACGCGGCGTGGGAACCCATGCCCTCCAACGTCCCTTACGACAACGCATTCAAAGCCCAATGGGAGTTGTTCCTGCGGCATCTCGTGCTCGACGAGCCGTTTCGCTGGGGGCTGCGTGAGGGGGCGAAGGGCGTCCAACTCGCGGAGTTGGGCTACGAGTCGTGGCGGCAACGCCGCTGGCTCGACGTCCCCGAACTGTGACAGCGTTCGAACCATGTCCACTCCCTTGGCGTCCGCGTCCTGGCGGGCGCGCATTAGTTGCCGCCTTCCCCGTCTCCCGGTAGAATTCCACTCCAAATGACACTGCTGGAAATACGAGGGTGGTTTCTCCTTACGTGGCGGTTTCTGCGCTACTTCGCGTACCGCTTCGGTATAGGTTCGCGCCCCTTGCTCGTCGATATCTATCGGGAGGGCGTGCCCGTCTTGGACCGTCTGCTCGGATGGCCCAAGATGCTGCGGTTCGAGGACGGCCACAATTGTCCCCGGCAAGGACCGGTGGTGTTTGCGGGGAATCATCAGAAGAAGGACGACCCCTTCCTGATGTATCGGGCCATCCACTACCTCTGCGACGCATCGTATGCCATTCGCTTCATGATGCGGGACGATTTCTTCATGGCCATCAGCGGGGCGAAGTCGCGTTTGATCGACGTGGACGAGCTGGCGTGCATGGCCGGTGCGTTGCTCATTAGCCGCAGCAATGTGCAGTTGTCGCAGATGAAGCCTTTCGTGAAGCTGTTGCGGGAGGGCAACGGTTTCATCATGTATCCGGGGCGTTCGCGGACGCGCTCGGGGGTCTTCATCGAGTATCGCGACGGCATTGAAGAGCCCGGCGGGGTCACATTCTTTCTGGCGCAGGCACAGCGGGGGCGGCCCGATCTCAAGATTCCCGCCGTGCCGTGCACGCGCACGCACAATCCCACCACCAACAAGACGGTGGTGATTTTTGGGACGCCGCAGTATTTGCCCCACGATGCCGACAGGGCTGCGCAGCGAGAACTCGATTTCCGGCTGATCGAGATGATGGGGGAGTTGACCGAAGTAAATGCGGCGCACATCACCGCGAGCATTCTTTATTTGCGGTGCCTGCACGGCCATCCGGAGCCTATCGAACAGACGAGACTGCAAGCGGCCGTGAAGGAAGTACTCGATGCATGCCACGAAAGGCGCGTCGAGCCAGCGTCCCGGACGGACCTTGAGGGACAAATGAAGGCGGTGTTGGGCTATCTGGAGCGGGGCAAGATGATTGCGCGCAACGGCAGCACGATTGCACCGAGTGCGGAGGCCATTCTATCGGCTCCGGAGTGGGATACGGCCTACATCGAAAAGAACCCGGTGAAGCACCTCGCAAATCAGATTCTTCACTTGTGGGATGTTCTGGCGGCGCTTGAGACGGCGGCATTCAAGACGTTCTGAATGTGGGGTAACGCCTGCAAGCGGCGTCATTCAAGCTCACGGGGTGTGTGAGAACCGAAGCCATGAGACGGATCCGTCGGATACGGCCGATCAGACGATTGGGGAAGGAACGAAGACGCCTGCCACAAAAGGCCAAGTGCCTTCGATGCTTTCAGGACTTCGCGCGTTGCCGCAGGCATTCGGCCAGGGCGATGGCCGCGCTGACGGACGCGTTCAATGACGAGATTGGGCCGGTTAACGGGATGCGCAGTCGATAGTCACAACGTTCGCCGACCAGCCGCCGAATGCCTCTGCCTTCGCTGCCGATGACAAAGGCGATGCGGCCGGTGAAGTCGGCTTCCCACAGGGGCTGCGGGGCATCTGCGTCGAGTCCGGCGACCCAGAAGCCCGCTTTCTTGAATGCATCCAGGGCGCGGGGGATGTTGGTGACTTGAACGAGATGGATGTATTCCATCGCCCCGGCGGCGCTTTTCACCGCGGCGGAAGACAAGGGGGCTGCGCGGTCTTTTCCAAACACGACGGCATAGGCCCCGCACGCAGCGGCGGATCGGACGATGGCCCCGAGGTTGTGCGGGTCTTCCACCTCGTCCAGCACGACGATGATCGCGTCGGACGGCACGTCCGTGCGGAGAAATCCTTGTTCGTCCAAGACGGGCAGGGGATCCGCCTCCAGGATGACGCCCTGATGGGTAGCGCCTGCCGCCATTTGGTCGAGAACCCGACGATCGCAGGTTTCCGTGGGGACACCCGCGGCAGCGTGGCGAATGGCTTCGATGCCTTTTGCGTCATTCAACAGAAAGAGCCTGCGCGCGACTCGTTTCTTCGCGCGCAGGCACTCCAAAACCGGGATTCGGCCAAAGATCCTATCCGGCAATTCTATTCATACTCCACTCGGAGGCGCTCACGATGAAGCCGCTCACGCTTTCCCGATTTCGCCCAACTCATGGGTTTCGACAAGTTTGTCGATACGCAACTGTAAGACATCCCTCTCAGGCACGCGCTCGTCCGTACTGTGGGCTTCCTGGTCACGCAGGTCCTGAAGAATCTTCACGCTGTCTGCGTACTGCCCCATCTTCTCGACACACTTCGCCAACCGATAGTAGTTTAACAGGGCGTTCTTCCCTTGAGGATAGCGATCCAAGTCCGCGTTGATGACTTCCGCGGCGCGCGCGTACCGAAAGGTCTTCATCAGGAAGTCGGCGAGCCGCGTGAGGCCCACTTCATTCAGTTCGTCTTTCTTGGGGTCGGCGCCCACTTCGCCTTTGGTGAACTTGTTGAACATGTAGTCCACGCCGGGATCAGTGACGAGCCAGATTGCGCCTCCGACAATGAGGATAATGAGGGGCCATTTGAAACGACTCAGATCCATGTGTTGTCTCCTAAATACCGATGATGCCTCTAACTTGATGAACGATGGGAGATAGAACTGGAATTTGAAATACGGCGCCCGCTACGCCAAGGATTGCGGCGATAACGACGAGAGCTAAAGCCAGGTTGAAGACTTTCCGGAGTGTCGCCCCAAAACCGGCGCTTCGCTTCTTCTGGGCGTCCAGATCGCCGGCTCTTTGGATAAAGGTCTCGTGCTTTTCTTTGCAGGTCTCACTGCAAAAGACGCCGGTGGGTCCCGAGATCTTGCAAGCATTGCAGAACGGTTTGCCGCATTGTTTGCAGCGTCCCACTGCTTCGACGCCAGGGTGATTCAAACAAACAGATGCTACCAGCGCCATAGGCATAGCCTCCCCATTTAGTGTTCGTTCCAGTCAGCCGCCGAGCGCGATTATACATCGAGACCCCGGTTTTCGCATATATGCTCCGAGTCGCCTGTGCTGAATGCTGTCCCGGCGCACTCGCGTATAGTATCCTCTCCGCCATGGAAGATGAACCCGTCATATCGGAAGCAGCGCGCCTGCCATGGGGACAGGGCCGATTTGCGGCCATTGCACTCCCCTGCGCGGTCCTCTTTGCGGCGTGCGCATTGCGCCTCGCGGAGTACGTGCAAAACAAGGCCATCTGGCTCGACGAAGCCTATTTGGCGCTGAACATTCTGAGCCGCTCGTATGCCGGTTTGTTGGAGCGCCTGGACTATGGCCAAGGCGCCCCCATTGCCTTTCTTATGCTGGAACGGGCGGCAGTCGATTGTCTGGGGCCGAGCGAATACGCGCTACGGGCCGTACCACTGGCTGCCGGGCTGGTTGCGCCTTTCCAGCTGTACATGCTCCTTCGCCGCTGGACGGGCTGGGGAGGCGCTGTGTTTGCGCTTGCCATCTTTGCAGTCTCTGCCACTGGCATCCGCTACGCGTCCGAAGTGAAGCAATACTCCACGGATGTACTCGTCACGTTGGTCTTGTTGGCAGCGTTGACCCCGCTGGCCAAGGGAAACGTGACACCGATGCGCGGCGCGCTGGCCGCGGCAGTGGGCGGTATTGCCGTGTGGTGCGTCTTCCCTGCCGTGTTCGTCCTGGCGGGCGCGGCGACGGCTCTCCATATTGACGCGGCACACCAGCGGCGGTATCGAGACAGCGCTGGGCTGGCGTTGATCTCCTTGGTGTGGGCAGCCAGCTTTGCGGCGTACTTCCTGTTTTCTTTGCGCGCGATCGTTGCGAATGCCGAAGTCCGCTCGTGGTGGCTGGATTCGTTCATGCCCTTTCCGCCGCGCTCACTGATCGATGTGAACTGGTTTGTGCGCACCTTCTTCGACTTCTTTGCAGACCCCATAGGAATGACGGCTGGCGGCGTGGGGGCGGTCTTGTTCTTGCTGGGAGTGACCCCGTTTTTGCGGCGCGCCCCGGTGCTGGGGGCCATGCTGCTTACCCCGATCGCCTTTGCGCTCCTGGCAAGCGGGTTGCAGCGCTACCCGTTCTCGGGGCGCTTCCTGCTTTTCGCCGTGCCGCTGTTGCTGCCGTTTGTCGCGGAAGGGTTCGAGCACCTGCGCGCGCATGCGCGTTCACCCATGATAGCTGGCTGCATTGCCATCGTAGCCTTGACGCAACCCTCGATTTCGGCGATTCGATCCATGGTGAGACCCGAAGCTTCGGAAGGCATACGGCCAACGTATGAATTCCTGAAGGACCGCGTTCAGGCTACCGATACGGTCTACGTGTATCACTGGGCCGTCTTCCCGATTCAATACTATGAAAAGAAAGACGGCGCTCTGCCCGGCGCGACGGTGCTTGGCGTCCCCTCGCGCGCGGATTGGTCCAACTACGTTCGCGATATCGAGGCTCTCCGAGGACAGCCGAGGGTCTGGTTTGTCTTTGAGACATCGAACAAGCATTTGTCGGGTCAAGACCGGCAGTTCTTTGTGACCTTCCTGGACACGGCGGGAAAGCGCCTCGACGCATTCGAGTCGAGCCAATCGAGTGCGTATCTCTACGATCTGAGTCAAGCGCCTTCTCAGGCCGGGGATAAGAAAGGTCAACCGGAATGACGCCATCCGAATCGGTTACACGGGGACACGGACTGCTTGAGCGGTTTCTCGCACGGAAACGCCGGGACATGGCGGATAGTCTCATTCCCGAGGCGGCCAGGGCAGGACGCATCCTGGATATCGGCTGCGGTTCTTTTCCCTTGTTTCTGACATCGACGCGGTTTGCCGGGAAGTACGGACTGGAGCGCGTTGCCGATGGCCAAGCCATCGAGCGTTTCAAGAAGCAAGGGATCGCCTTACTGGCCTACGATCTGGAAACGGCCACGCGACTTCCCTTCGAGGATGGATTCTTCGACGTGGTGACCATGCTTGCCGTGTTCGAACACCTGAATCCGCAAATGTTGATAGACTTGACCCGGGAAGTCCGGCGCATCCTCAAACCCGGGGGCGTCTACGTGCTCACCACCCCCGCCTCCGGAACGGCTGGAATACTCAAGATACTCTCCGCGTTGCGCCTTGTGAGTTCGGAAGAGATCGACGAGCATAAGGACGCCTATTCGCGCAGCGATGTCGCCGAGACGCTACGCGCGGGCGGGTTTTCCGAAGACGCAATTGCCGTCGGGTTGTTCGAGCTTGGGCTGAACATTTGGGCGAAGGCGCGGAAGTGAATGAAGAGGCAAGCGGCCTAACTAAATCGCGACCTGCTCTGCCCATGATCGAGCGGTCGATACAAGCGATGCTGGCAAGACAGTCTCTATAAAGACAACAAGGAGTACGCGTGAACGAGACTTGGATTCACAAGAAGAGCATTTACGAGGGCAAGATATTCGACGTACACACCGGCGAGGCGCGACTGGATGACGGCACCGTCGCTCATCGGGAAGTGTGCGTACACGGAGGAGGCGTGGGAATTGTTCCTGTTGTTGACGACCGCGTGATCCTCGTCCGCCAATTTCGCATCGCCATCGACAAGCACATCCTGGAGATTCCCGCGGGCCGCCTCGAGCCCGGCGAGGATCCCGAGCACCGCGGCCGCGTCGAGCTTGAGGAAGAGACGGGGCATATTGCCGGACGCATGGTGCATGTCGCGTCGTGTTACTGTTCGCCGGGATTCACGAATGAGCGCGACGAAATCTATCTT
>JBAZRU010000187.1:0-10747 GCA_041662805.1 Candidatus Hydrogenedentales bacterium
TACCGCGGTTCGCCCGATTCGAGGCTGGACTCGTCGAAGCCGTGCCCGGCCGGGAGTGACGTTGTGTCGAAATGCTCCTCAATAAACCGGGAGCGGCTTGAGAACTGGCGCGACTCGTCGGGAACTATGGGCCCAAAGCCAAGGCTCATCATCTGAAGCGCCAACGTATCAGGGTCCGTCTGTTCACGGTCGCCCGTGATGATCGCGGGACTCAGGTTAGCGGTCGGCAAGAGCGACTGCGAGGGCGGGTCGAGCCACTTCAACCCAAGGATTCGAGCGACGGGCCCCAATTGCGGTGCGTTCCACGACTCCGGCGACGGAGAGGAACGGTCGATTCCGAAGGTGCCAACGCACAGGTTGTCGTGATTGCCGTACACGGTGTACCAAGGAATGGACGCATCCAAACCCTCGGCGTCGTACTCAAGCTTTGGATTGATTTCCGGGTCCACGGGCCTGCGCGCGCCATCCGGGGCGCCCGAGTCGGGCAGGATGGTCTTGCCGTCAAAGGTGTCTATGGCCCAACGCAGCTCGTTCACTTGCGCGTTATCGGTCACATCGCCGGTGACGATGACGAAATCCAGCGGCAATTGGGGTGAGAGCGCGCCCGTGTGGTGGCCATTCAGCACGTGCAGGGTCGCGTCGAGCGTCTGCACGCTGTACGCCTCTTGCGGCCTCCAGGCGGACGTGATGAACGGCGCGGACCGGACCGCCCTGGCGGGGCTCTCGTCGTCGGTAATGTGCGTATCCGACAACTGCGCGAATCGAAGCCACAAGACGCCGTCGGGCACCGTGGGCAATTCCGCAGCAGGGAGGGAGTCCGGGCATCCCCCTGAAAACACCGAAATAGTCAGCGCGAAAACCAGAAGCGCGGTATGCCTGAAAAAGACGACATGATACGGAGACGCTTGCTTGTGCATTGAATTGCCCTGCTTTTGAAGAGCAGAAGCCGCCCTTCGACCGGCCCGCATGATAGCAGGTATACCCAGGCCGAAGGCAATCCTAACAGGCGCTCCCACAAGTGGTGCATTGTATTGCGCATCACCGTCCGATTCCGACACCAACCATTGCTTGGTATCCCGGGCGAACGCCTGCTATCATGCCCCTGACCTTGGGTAGAGGGGGGAGACGTTATGCAACTGCACTTGCTTGACTGGGTCATCATCATTGGCTCCATTGTGGTTTGCTTCGCGCCCGCTTTGTTCTTCGGGCGCCGCGCGGGCAAGAGCACGTCGGAGTTCTTCGTATCCGGCCGTTCCGTGCCGTGGTGGCTTGCCGGCATGTCGATGGTGGCGACCACCTTCAGCAGCGACACCCCCAACCTCGTCACGGACATCGTGCGTAGACAAGGTGTCGCAGGCAATTGGTGTTGGTGGGCATTCGCCCTCACCGGCATAGCGACCGTCTTCTTCTACGCGCAGCTATGGCGGCGGTCGGGAGCTATGACGGACCTCGAGTTTTACGAGATGCGCTATTCGGGCAAGGCCGCGAGCCTCGTGCGCGGCTTCCGCGCCGTCTACCTCGGCTTCTTCTTCAACTGCATCATCATGGCCTCGGTAAACCTTGCCGCCTGTAAGATCGCCGCCATCCTATTCGGATTGCCTCAGTGGCAAACGCTCGTGTTTGTCGGTTTGCTGAACGTCATCTTCGCCACGCACTCGGGACTTTGGGGCGTGCTGGTGATCGACACGATTCAGATCTTCATCATGATGACCGCGGTTTTCGCGGCAGCCTACTTCGCCGTGCAATTGCCCGAAGTCGGCGGCCTGGCCGGAATGGTCGATAAGCTTTCCGCTATCACCGGCCCGAATGGCGTCAACTATCTCAACATCCTTCCGGACTTCCGAAACAACTGGGATTTGGCGTTCACAGTATTTATCATGCCCATCGCCGTGCAATGGTGGGCCGTGTGGTATCCGGGATCGGAGCCGGGCGGCGGAAGCTATATTGCCCAGCGCATGCTATCGTCCAAGTCCGAAAAGGACGCCCTCGGCGCGGTATTGTTCTTCAACCTGGCTCATTACGTGATGCGCCCCTGGCCGTGGATCCTCGTGGGACTTTGCTCGCTGATTGTTTACCCCCAGTTGAGCGACATTCAGACCGCTTTCCCGAATCTGGACCCGAAACTGTTGGGTCACGACATCGCTTATCCCGCCATGCTGAAGTTCTTGCCCATCGGCTTTGCCGGCCTCATGATAGGAGGACTCATTGCCGCGAACTCTTCCACGATCCTGACTCATCTCAATTGGGGCGCCTCGTACCTTGTCCACGATTTCTATCGGCGCTTCCTGTGTAAAGACGCCAACGAGCGCCATTATGTTTGGGCTGGGCGCGTGGCCACCGTCGGCCTCTTCCTTTGCTCGTCGATGTTCGTCTTCGCGCTCGATTCCGCCAAAGGCGCGTTCGATATCATCCTCCAAGTCGGCGCAGGCACCGGACTGCTCTACCTCATGCGCTGGTTCTGGTGGCGCATCAACGCGTGGTGCGAAGTTGTCGCCATGGTGAGCTCATTTGGCATTTCCGTGGCTATCTTGCTTCTTCATAAATTCGGGGGAATCGATTTTTCGACTTCCATCAGCCTCATCATCACGATCCTGTTCACAACTTTCTGTTGGGTACTCGCCGCATTTATTGCGCCCCAGACCGACCGCGAGACTCTCATCGCCTTCTACAAGAAGGTTCGCCCCTTCGGGCCTGGGTGGTCTTCCATTCGGAAAGAAGCCGGCGTTTCTCTCGAAGATGCCGCAGGCACCCACGAAAGCATCCCGCTCGCCCTGTTGGGCTGGTCGACAGGCTGTTCCGTTGTCTGGTCCGCCCTCTTCACCGTGGGCAATGTCCTTTATGGCAGATGGGGCTATGCCCTCGCGCTTTTCGCGGTCTTCATCGCAACCGGCCTCGTGCTGCTGTACGTGATGAACCGTCTCTGGAGCGGCAAGAGCGTCTCGCAACCCGCGGAAGAATAGCCCGATTCTTCCATTGGCGCACAAAGGCAAAAGGGGGGGGTGGACTCCATTTGCGCCCAGATTCCCCTCACTGATATTCGAGTGGCAGCCGCCCCAGGCGCTTCAGGCCGTCACGGAAATAGTCCCACAATTCGTGGCTCTTCATTGTGGGGTCGTTTAGTAGATCTTGGATCATCTCGTCGTAGTGGGCGGACTTGCCCACGGCGAGGAATCGAAACATCTCATCAAAGGCATCCTTGTATTGCATGGGTGCTTCAAGGGCGAAGAACAACGTCAGACTTCCGATTTCGGCTTGAGGATTCATTGCCACTAGCTGCCGGGCATGATCGATTGCTTCAGAGTCAAGACCGAGGTCACTCTCCAAGCTTGAAGCGAAATGAAGCGATAGTGGGTTGTCGGGAAACTCAAGCAAGAGCTTTCGGTGTGCGTTGAGGCTCTCCTCAAGGCGGCCGCTTCGTTCAAGGTCCCGAGCATCCTCTGTGCGCACACAGAGAAGGTCGCGCTCCTCTCGGGTCAGTCTGTGCGGCATCATTGGTGTGCCCACATACAATAGAAAACGTGGCCTTCGACCGGATTCACAAGAAAGAACCATGAGTGCGCTTCATCGCTTGACGAGTACTTGCGGTAGTCTTCACTCCCACGACGCTTCAACATTTCCCGAAGAGGATCGAAAGACCGCTGGGATGGATTTTCTCCACCAGGCGTTAAGCGTGCAAGAAAGGCATCCAGTTCACTCGGCTCAAATCGAAACTCGCCCCAAGAGGTGTTAATGTCGAGGTCGTTGTGCGTCACGATGTCCGTACTCGATGCGGGGAGGAAATCCGGCAACCACCCGCGCGCGAAGAGACTCTCGGCTTCGGCATCTGCCCGCGTCGGGTACTCGCTCGTGACGACATCGCATCCTGCCAACAGCAGCAGCGCAAGGAAGAACGCACTCAAGGTAACTGCACTTCGTGCGCGATGACTTGTACCTATCATGGAAGCCCTCTTACTAGACTTTGTTCGCACCCAAGTCTCGAATTGCTGCAGCAGAGAATCCTATTTCCAAGTGTCCACCCATGATTGAAGTGAATCAGCATAGTACAGGCACGAACCAAGCACTCCCGCAACAACGCCGGTCATGATCAGCGTAAGCCTTGTACAGAGAACTTTCTTACGCTGGAGGAGCCAACCTTTCGGATCTTCATCGATAAGAGCAAGTCTACTTACGAGAAATAGTGGTTTACCTGTTATTCCCATCGCTAGCGCGACCGCAGAAAAGGCGTACATCATGATATACCCATTCATTAGTCTTACTCCGGTGTAGCCGCAAGCTGTTCTCATTCTATCGCAAACGGGAGTGCTCATCCGCACTCATCGCGCCCTTAATCAACTTCGGTTGTGCATACTCATTCTGGCTTAGAGCTTTGCGTGTCAACAAGAGCGTATTCATTGCCGCTTCCGTCTTGAAACCCTGTGGCCTCTGTGGCTCTGTGGTGAATGCTTGGGAGTATTGCACCACAGAGGCACAGAAGTACACAGAGAAAAGAGAACTGGGATGAGGGAGCGTCTGCGCTTCATCGACCGTGAGAGGCTGGCAGGCGCATGTGGGCTTTGCGGCCACATTGGCCTTTCTCGTTGATATCCCCGTACCACAGACGCGCTGCAAATGGAAGCGGCTTTCGCGCACCAGAGCCGCAACCATGAAGAATGAATACACCAACGCAGAGATGCCGAGAGCGCTGAGGAACGCGGAGAACCACAAAGAAAGCCTCTGCGGCGATGGTGTGCCGCGCGTAATGAGTGCATTTCCCGAACATACAAGAAGGAGAAGTACGGGGGATTGCAGATGAACTTCTGCGAGAGGAAATGAGATGCCGGATGGCAATACCAAGAAGCCCCTCGCGCTGGGGGGAGCGCGAGGGGCTGGGCAATAGCGGACTTAAAGGGAGGGAGATCGTCCGCAGAGGGGTTGGGATTAATTCACGCTGATGGTGCGCGGCTTGACTTCGTCGCGTTTGGGAAGCCGCACGGTCAAAATGCCGTCCTGCATTTGGGCCTCGGCGCGGCTGGCGTCTATGGCGCGACTCAACGCGAATACGCGCCGGTAGTCGGCCTGGTTGCGTTCACGGAGGTGAACGCGGGCGTCGTCCGTCGAACTCTTGCGTAGGCCGGTCAGGGTAAGCTCGTTCTCTTTGATCTCAAGCTGAGCGCCGTCTTTGGGTACGCCGGGAAGTTCGGCCTCAATGACGACTTCATCGGCCTTCTCCAGGATGTTGACGCGGGGCATCATATAGCACTTGGCTTTTTCGGGGGCGCATGTTGACATGTCTATCGTCTCCTTTGTAGGGAAGGGGGCGCTTTCGCGCCCCCGATTTCGCTTCGGTTGCGCACGCGGTGCGTGCAGTTACTTGACCTTGACTTCGATTTGCTTGGGTTTCGTTTCTTCGCGTTTCGGAAGCGTGACGTTGAGTACGCCGTCTTCGTAGCGCGCGTTGATTTTCTCGGCGTCAAACCCGCCGGGGATCTCGAAGGAGCGTTCGAACGCGCCGTAGCGACGCTCCACGCGATGATAGCCCTTCTCTTTCGTCTCGGCTTCGTGCTTGCGCGTGCCTTTGATCGTGACCACGTTGTCGACGACGGTCAGATCGATCTCTTCTTTCTTGAGGCCGGGCAAGTCGGCTTCGAGCGTGTAGGCATCAGCACTCTCTTTGAGATCCACCGTTGGAGACCAAACCCGATCGAACGCATCGTAATCGCGGTTTAGCTCGCCGAATAACCGGCTGAACTGGGTCTCGATGTCGCGCAGTGCGCTAAAGGGACTAAGTTCGCCTCGATCCTTCCAACGTACCAGAGCCATGGTGCCATCTCCTTTCGTTCTCATGTTCCCTGCTGCCTTCGCAGCTCACGAATGGAAAGAGAGCAACGGGTGTGCCAGCAATTCGTACCGCAAGGTAAGTGGTTGAAAGGCAATGGAATATGGCGTTGTTGGGGAAAACGTGGCTGGCCGGATGGGAACAAAGTGCTTCGCAATCGAACATGGGTGCGTTTCAAAGTGAATCAGCCCCGCGAATTCCCGGCCTGTGGGAACAAGAGGCCGTCTCATGTTACACTTCCTATAAGGTGACGAAAGACTGAATCGTGCGGGGAAGGACCTGTAGTGTATGCCGAAGTTCCTGCCGTTATTTCCTCTTCAATTGGTGGTTTTTCCCGGCGAGAAGTTGAAACTGCACATTTTCGAGCCGCGCTACAAGCAACTGATTGGCGAGTGCCGCGATGAAAAGGGGACATTTGGCATCCCCGCCTACATCGATAACCGGGTCGCCGAATACGGTACGGAGATGCGGCTCTTGCAGATTTTCGCGACGCATCCCGGCGGGGAAATGGACATCCTGACAGAAGGGGTGAGCGTGTTTCACCTGGAGCGATTCGAGCGGCAGGCTCAGAATAAGTTGTATCCGGGTGGGCATGTTACGCCACTCGATATCGACTCGGCCGCCTATCCCGTCACGATGGAGGAGTTGGCGCAGCAATATGCCAAGTTTCACGAACTCCTGAAGACCGGCTATACGCGGGACCGGTTCGATATCCGGAACATCTCCTACCAACTGGCCCAGGAAGTAGGCCTATCGTTGGTGCAGAAGGTTCAGATGTTGGCGATTGCAAAGGAGACGGACCGGCAGTTGTTTTTAATTCAACATCTGCACAGAATCATTCCTATGTTGGAGGGTGCCGAGGATACTCGTCGACGCGTCAAGGGGAATGGGCATTTTGCAAAACTGCCCCCCATCAATCTGTGAGTGCGAAGACGGAGTGCAGGAGGCTGATATGCGTGAGCCATCGGTGAGACGACCCGCTGTGGCCGGTCAGTTTTATCCGGCCGATCCGTCGGTGCTGGAGCGAACCGTTGCGGAGTATCTCGACGCCGCCGAAGTGGAACCCATGCCCGAGCGTGTGCTTGCGATCATCGCCCCGCATGCGGGCTACATGTACTCCGGGGCAACGGCGGGGCATGCGTTTGCGCGCGTGCGCGGTATGAAGCCGGGCCGCGTGGTCCTTCTCGGGTGCTCTCATCGATACGCGATTGACACCGCGTCGGTGTTTATCGGGGAAGCCTTCGACACACCGCTTGGGCGATTCCCCGTGGATGTAGAATTCGCGAGTGCGCTCTCGGAGCGGTTGGATTCCAGCTACGAAGATGCGCATAGCCTGGAACACGCGCTTGAAGTCATGTTGCCCTTTCTAAAGGTGGCTGTGGGCATCGTCCCAATTGTCCCCGTTCTCTTGGGTTCCCCGTGCACGGACTGGCATGCGCGCGTGGGAGAGTACTTGGCCGACATGCTGGACCCCGCCGATCTGACCGTGGTATCCACGGATTTGTCGCACTACTTGTCCGAGGAAGAAGCCAACGTTATCGACCGCCGCTCACTGGACGCCGTGTTGTCCAAGGACTGGCGGGCGTTCAACAAGGGGATTGCCGAGAAGACCTGTTCCATGTGCGGAGCCTCCGCCGTCGCGGCATCCATGGCGTTTGCGGAGAAGGCAGACGCCGATACGTGGCGCTTGCTCGACTATCGCACGAGCGGCGCCGCCTCCGGGGACTATTCCCGCGTGGTCGGATATGCCGCCATGAGCATGGAGCGGTCCGCATGACGGTCCGCGAAATCTGCGACATTTTAGAGCGGCTCGCGCCGCCTCGCCTTGCCTACTCCTGGGACCGGGCCGGGCTGGCGTTGGGCGACCCCGCTGCCGTCGTATCCAGGGTGATGGTTGCGCTAACGGTCACGCGCGAGGTACTTCGCGCGGCCAAGCGTGCGCGCGCGCAACTCATTGTGTCGCACCATCCCTTGATTTGGGATCCGTTCAGTTCCCTCCGCAGCGACGATCCGCACGCGAAATTGTGCCTGGATCTTGCGGCAGCAGGAATTGCCTGTTACTCATGCCACACGAATCTCGACTTGGCTTCGGGAGGAGTGAACGACGTACTTGCGGCACAGCTTGGACTCGTAAACGTCAAGCCGATGTTGGCGGTCGAGCACGCGTCGCAGGCGAAGCTTGTCACCTTCGTTCCTGAATCGCACCTCGCGGCGGTTCGCGAGGCCGTTTGCAGCGCGGGGGCTGGAGTCATCGGAGAGTACGCGCATTGTTCGTTCAGCGCGCCCGGGGTGGGCACTTTCCTCCCAAGCGCAAAGGCCAAACCGTTCTCGGGCCGGAAGCACACGGTGAACGAAGAGGCGGAGCGCCGCTTTGAGGTGCTCGTTCCCACGGTCCGCCTTGACGGCGTCTTGGCGGCTTGATTTCCGCACACCCCTACGAGGAAGTGGCGTACGACGTGGTCCCTCTGTCCAATAGGGATTCCTCCATCGGCTTGGGGAGGAAGGGGGAGCTGAAAAAGCCTCGGACATTGCGGCAATTCGCTGGCCATGTCCGGGCCGCGCTGGGACTGAGTCATGTACGAATTGTCGGCGACCCATTACGCAAGATTCGTCGAGTTGGCGTGATTGGAGGGGCTGGCGGCAATCTCCTTGCGTCTACGCCGTCCGATATCGACGTGCTCGTAACCGGTGATGTAGACTATCACGCCGCGCTCGCTGCCTTGGAGCGTGGTTTGACGGTAGTCGATGCTGGTCACCATGGAACCGAGATGCCGGTCGTTCCGGCTTTGGAACGCTATTTGAAACAGAATGCACCTGGGGTCGTTGTAAAGTCCTTTAGCGAGTCCGAACCATTTTGCGCAATAACGGAGTAATTTATACTTGGCTTCTGAAAAATTGAAGATCCTGTACATATGCAGCGAAGCTGCCCCATTTGTGAAGACAGGTGGCTTGGCGGATGTGTCCAATGCGCTACCGCGCGCATTGCGCGCCATGGGGCATGATGTACGGATTGCATTACCTTGTTACGGGACGATCCCTGAGAACTTGAAGGGGAAGCAGGTTGCGACGTGCCGGGCTCGCCTGGGTTCCGACACGGTGTTTGGCGCATTGCGCGAGACTGTGCTCCCCGAGTCTGACGTGCCCGTGTACTTGGTCGAGCACGACATCTACTTCTGGCGGGACCATCCGTACGGGCGCGGCAATTCCGAGTATACGGACAACCTGGAGCGGTTCTGTTTCTTTTCTCTGGCGACGTTGGACGGTGTGCCCCAGACAGGGTGGACCCCCGACTTAGTCCATTGCCACGATTGGCACACGGCGGCGATTCCTGCGTACATTAAGACGCACTATATGGATCATCCTGCGTGGCAGAACAAGGCGTCGGTGTTCACGATTCATAACATGGCCTATCAGGGAAGATATCCATCGTCGCTGATGCCCAAGACGGGCCTGGGATGGGAGCTGTTCTCTCCGCGTTATCTCGAATTCTACGGTGACCTGAACCTGATGAAGTCGGGAATCATGTTCGCCTCGAAGATAAACACGGTCAGCCCCACCTATGCCAAAGAGATCCAGACCCCGATAGCGGGATGCGGTTTGGAAGGCGTTTTGCGCGCGCGCACGAAGGATCTGAGCGGCATTTCCAATGGCGTCGATCACGGCGTTTGGAATCCTGCGACAGACCCGCTTATCGACGCCAACTATACTCTCGAGAACATGGCTGGGAAGAAGAAGTGCAAGCGTGCGCTTCAGAAGAGACTGGGGTTGCCGGAGTCGGATGCGCCCCTGTTTGGAATGGTTTCCAGGCTGGTTCGGGACAAAGGAATCGGTCTCTTGTTGGAAGTCCTCGACACCCTTTTGGAGACGAACATCCAGGTGGTCATTCAAGGCGCGGGTGATTTGGAGTTGCAGAGCGCATTGGAAGAACACGCGGCACAGTCCCCCGAGAAGTTCAGCGTGAATTTCGTCTACGACGAAAAGCTGGCGCATCAGATTTATGCGGGCAGCGATTTTTATCTCATGCCGTCACGCACGGAGCCGTGCGGGTTGAGCCAACTCTACAGCATGGCCTACGGGTCAATTCCTATCGTGCACAAGACGGGCGGCCTTGCCGACAGCGTGGCCGATGCTTCTCCTGCAAATCTTGCGGCCGGCAAAGCTACGGGCTTTGCCTTTTCGGACTTCACCGAGAAGATGTTGGTCGCCACAATCAAGAAGTCGATCCTTGCGTATGGCGATCCGGAGCTCATGTTGGCGCTGCGGAAGGCAGGAATGTCCACCGACTGGTCGTGGGGGTCCTCGGCGAAGGCGTATGAGGACCTGTTCCGCCGGGCAATCGCAGCGCCGTGAGCGGCTCGGTGTTGGAAGTCGAAACGCGTTCGCCCGAAGAGACCGAACGGCTGGGGGCGGCGCTTGCGGCCATGCTCGATCGGGGAACGGTCGTTGCGTTGTACGGCGACTTGGCCGCGGGCAAGACCTGTTTCGTCCGTGGCATGGCGTCCCGATTCGGCGCGGCGGAGTCGGTACACAGTCCGACCTTCACGCTGGTCAATGAATACGGGGATGACCCCAAACTCCAGCATGTTGATCTCTACCGCTTGTCGGGCCCAGAGGAGGTAGAAGACTTGGGGTGCGCGGACTTCCTCGAAGGTCCGGGCATCTGCGCCGTGGAGTGGGCGGAGCGAGCGGAAGGACTCATGCCGGGGCGTCGTGTCGAGATTCGATTCGAGCACGCGGGAGAAGACCGAAGGCGCATCGCAATCCATGACCACGATGTCCTTCCCGGAGATTGGGAAGTCGCACTCAAGCGGGCCGTAGGCAACCCGTCATAGGCTCAGACTTCGGAGCGCCCCCATGAGTTCCTTGATGCTCTGATAGCGCTCTTCAGGCTTCTTGGAGATGCACTTCAGGATGACCGCATCCAACGCAGGC
>JBAZRU010000188.1:0-10732 GCA_041662805.1 Candidatus Hydrogenedentales bacterium
TCAGCACGAGCATCGTGTGATTGCGGTAGCACTGCCGCGTGCGCCACCAGGTCCGCCCCTCCAGGCTCGCGGACCCGACATGATAGGCCAAGGCCGCGCGCACGAATTTGGTCTTGAATCCTGCGAGCCGCGCGCGAAAACTGAAATCGCTGTCCTCGAAGTAGGCGTAGAACCACTCGTCGAACAAGCCAACTTGCTCGAATACTTCGCGGCGGTACAGCGCGGCGCCCGCGGAAACTCCAAAGATCTCGTCGGGCTCTTGAAAACCGGACTCGAAGCTGCGGTATCCAATGCTTTCGGGCCGGCCGTTGGTCAGTTGCCGGTCCCCCGCGCAGTAGATATACGTAAGGTCATCGCGAAAGAGAACCAGCGGCGCAAACAGGGCAGCGTCCGACGTGTCGGCGGCATGGACCAACCACGCGACAAACTTCGAATGCACGGTCATGTCGTTGTTAAGCAAAATGATGAATTCCGTCGCTGCCGTTCGAATACCCGCATTGACTGCCGCGCAGAATCCCCGGTTCTTCTCCTGCCGGATAACGCGCACCTTTGGGAAATGGCGATGCACGAACTCTGCGGTGTCATCGGTCGAGCCGTCGTCTACGACGACGATTTCCAGCGCGTCAAAGGTCTGCGCTTCCAGGCTGTGCAGGCAGTCGCCCAACAGTTCCTTGTGATTCCACGTGGGGACTATGACGCAGACGCGCGGGGTCATTCTCGCGGCTCCAGCCAGATCAGTGTGCGATAACATACCCCGAAATGGATGCGGCACAGGACAGGCGTGAACAAACGCAACAATGCTTGGAACAGCGCATTTCCGGGACCCGGCCATCCGCACATGAGAATTCGCCACATCGCACGCCACATGCGTAGACTCGTGTTCTTTCCCATGACAACGCGGCGGTTACTGCCCACCTCGTCCTCAAAGGTGTGAAGCATAGCCCCCGCATCGGGCAGGCCCTGTTCACGGTGCTCCTCCAACCAAATAATGCGACGCCCACAAAAGCGTTGGTAGGCGTCCTGGATTTCCTGTTCCGCGCGCGCCACGGCATCTCCCGCGGGAAAGCCGATGACAGCGGCTCCGTCCGCAGCTAGAACGCGCGTGATTTCTCGCGCCGCGGCTTTCCGCGTCGCATCGCTGAGGTGTTCGAACGTGTCCATGCAAACCAACGTCTGAAATCCTTCCGAGCGGAACGGCAACGCCCCAATGTCGGCGCGGACAGGAAGCACGTCTTGCGTCGCGCGTGCGGCCTTCAGGTGCTCCACGGCAATATCGCAGATTATCGTACGGCGCCGGGCGAACCGCGCAAACCCGTTTTGGTTGGCGCCAATCTCGAGAACCGTCCCGGCCAATTCATGTCGAGCACGAATCCGCTTAACGACTGGAACATACCGCACGGCCCAGTCGGGATAGCCGCGCCCGTCCTTCTCCGCGTACGCGCGCAGTCGTTTTGCCAGCGCCCTAAGCACGCCGTCCGCTCCGCGCCCACACGGCAAACCCAGGCACGCGGCGCAAAGCCAGCGAATTGCCAAGGAAGTCGAAGTCGAACGCATCTAAGAATGGCGTGAGCCGTATCAGCACAAGATAGCTAATCCCCGAGAAGAGGACCAAGGTTCCCGCGACGGCGGCGTTAGGCAGACGCCCGTCGAATTGGGAGGACCAACAGTCGGCGAGCACGCAGGCCGCGAAACCGGGCAGGCTTGCGAGCGTGGGCCACAGTACGGCAACGCGCAACAGCTTCCCAGCGGAGACTCCGATAACCGATTCCATCGCCACGATAAACCATGCCGTCGTAAGAAACAGCGACGCCGCCGTGGCAATGGGGATTCCCCAGAAGCCGATCGACAAATAGAGTGCGATGGTCAGGACTACGTTCGAGATCATGGCGAGTAGCCCTGCGTACATTTGCATGTCGGCGCGGCCCATGCCGAGTGCGACACTGACTCCAGGACCCGGAAGCACGTTTCCGATATACCCAAACGCGATAATACGCAGCACCCACGCGGACGTCTCGAAGCCACTGCCAAGCCATGTGCGCATGAAGGGACCTGCCGCGCCAGCGGTGAGTGCCACCAGCGGAATCAGTACCGCCGCGACGTACTTGGTGGACAGCAGGTACAGACGTTGAAGGCGCTCGTGTTCGGCGCGCGCGTCAAGGTCCGCCGCCGCGGGCAATATCGCGCCAAGCAACACAACGGGGACTTGCCGCATCTTGTTCGCCAATTCGATCCCGAACTTGTATAGGCCGAGCCGGTCGAATTGCTGTAGCCAGAATCCAATGACGAGCACGTCGGTGTCGAACGTTACGAGGTTCGACAGGCGCGCCACCTGCGTGCGCCAGCCGAATCCGAACAGCATGCGCAAGGTCTCGCCGCGCAGATATCGCAGGGAGATGCGAAGACCCGGTGCAAGCACAAACGCCGACGCGATCGTGACCACGGCAAACCCAGCAAACACAACGATGTTCGCAAAGAGCAGGCCTCGGACGCCATAGCCCATCTCCAAGAAGAACACCGTTGCCCCGGCCTTTGCGAACGCGAACACCGTGCTGATGGCGTTTGTGACCCCCATGCGCTGCAGACCTGTCTGCACCGCGCTGAACGGCGCCACGCAGTTCGATGCCGCAAAAACCAGGAGCGCCCCGAAAAGCAGGAAGCGCATGTCCGCCACAAACATCGGGTCGTGCAGCAGCATGCCGTCGTCCCCGCGGCTGGAGGCCATCCACATCGTCAAGGCGTTCACGCAGGGCCAACCGAGAGAGAGTACCGCGATTCCAAGCAGCACATAGAAGGCGAGCCCCGTACTAACGACGGACGAGATTCCTTCGGGGTTATCGCGCGCGTTGTGTTCGGCGATGAACTTTCCATAGGCGCTGCCCAACCCCAAGTCGACCAAGGAGACATAGCCCACGGCAGCGGCGACAAGCCCCCACAACCCGGAATAGGCAAGGCCGACGCGGGTGTAGATGTAGTACATGAGCACCAGCGAAATAAGCGCTTCGCAGATGCGACCGCCGATGTTGAACAGGGTGTTGCGGGTCAGTGTCCTACGAACCGACATTAACGAAACACCTCATCGCCGCGCGTTTCGTCATGAGTCGTAGCCAACCTCATATACCTCCACGATCTCGTTGCCGCCGATTCTCGGGCGGTCGAGTTCAAGCCGCTTGACCAGGGTGAAGTGTTCCTGGTTTTCTCGCCACCCTTGAACCACATCGAGCACCCCTGTCTCGTGAAAGCCGGGCGATTCCAGCACATACGCTTCCGGATAAAAAACATACTTGATTTCGTGCTCTCGCAGCCAATCAAGTTGGAACTCGAGCGGCATGCCTACCAACGACTTCAGCGCCTCGAAGTTCTCGTAGCAGGGGATGTCGAAATAGTATCCGCGAGGATCGAGCGTAAGGATCGTTGCCGAGCTTTCCAGCGTTTCGTTGACCCAGCGAAACGCGAGATAACGCTCCACGCGCCGCGTCAAGTACTCGTCGCGCGACTCGAACCCAAACAAGACCGGTGCCTTGACCGCTACCGCGCCGGCCGCGGGTACAAGTCCAATCGCATAGGAGACCACCAAGACGACGACGATAAGCGGTCGAAGCGGACGCAGGCGAGCCGCACCGACCCCTGCCACGACCATCATCGGGGCCAAGAACGGAAACAGGTAGCGCGCAAACCGGCGAAAGAAGAACATGCAGGCGATGCCTACACCGCTGAACGCCCCCAAGCGGCGCGCCTCCTTGCCCCCCACAAGCAACCCCGGGATCCCCAGCGCCAACACAAGTCCCCCGGGGGATGTCGCCCAACCTCCGTATCGTTCCGGATGCATGACCACATTCCAGGGGAAGAGCAGCAACTCCGTGATTGCCATGCTGTTCACTGACTCGTGGGACGCTACAAGCGCGGCATCCACATCCGGGAGGTCCGGCGTGGGAAACCACGAGGTGAAGAACGGGAAGAACGGATTGCCCGTTACGATGGCGCTCCGCGTCAGCCATGGAAGCGCGGCGACGCTGCATACGACCGTGAACAGAAACGCGTGCCGCCAACGGTGCGCCGGCGTGCACACAAAGACCATGGTCACCAGCAGGACCGCCACGAGGTACGCCGTTTGACGAACCCCACATGCCGAACCCGCGAGCACTGCTGCAATGATTAGCCACGCCCGCCGGTGCTCTTGACGCCACGCCGTCAAGGCGTTCAAGGCCGCGAGCGTCATCGTCACAAACGCCATATCGACCGAAGGCGCGCCTCCCTGGTCCATGAACACCGGGGCCGTCGCAACCACCGCCGCAGCCACGCAGCCCGCGCGGCGGCCGTCAATCCGTTTGCCTAGAAAATAGGCCATGAAGCACGCAAGCGCGGCAAATACCCAGTTGATGACCGACGCAGCCCGCTCCGTGCCGTTGTCGAGCGCGAAGGCGAACAGGACATGCATCAACTGCGGATAGCCGGAGTAGTTGTTGCCCTCGACGAGCGCTATCCTGCCGTAACGAACGTACGCGGCGGGCAACGCTAGGTGGGCGACGCACGCATCCCATCCCGTGACGGGCGCCAAGCACGCGAGAAGAACAAGAAGCAGCCCCAAGGCTGCGGCCGCGAGACTCACAACTTCCATCAAGTCAAACGGCTCGTGCTTCCTGTGCCGCCGGAACCCGGGCAGATGCCTGGCCGACCGCGTAACGGGCAGATAGAGAAAGGCCCCGCAGAAGAGTATCGCCAATAAGGCGTACAACGAGATGGGCAACGCGACGCTTCCCGTGCACAGGACAATCACCGCGACCAGAGACAACCCAACAAGGACACGGTAGGCGTGCCCTTCGCAGTCGGCGCGCAACCGCAACACGCGCACAGGCCGCAGCAGCCACGTGCCGATGACAAAGGCCGCGCCCAGGATAAGCCAAGTTGGTAATAAGGGGATCATGGGTGATAGGCACAATAGCATGAGCTACTGCGTACACGGTAACATGCGTAACTCGAAGTACGCTTGATCCTTGAGTGTGGGTGTCCCAAACCTCGCCGGCATTTGGAGAAATGGACATACTGCACCGGCGCTTCAGCGGGCAAAATCGAAACGCCAAGCTCACAAGCAGTGCCAAGCCGCCACTCGATGTGAGAACGTGGTGTGTAACCCGGCATTCGGCCTTCAAAAAGCGGACTAACCGCCCTTGATTAGCTTACCTCGATTCCCACCCGAGCCAGCGCGCGGCGCAGGTCGTCGGGGGTGAACGGCTTTGCAAGGCTTACCGAAGCCCCGTTCTCAGCGCCCCGGCTCATCGAATCCCCCTCTTCAATCGAAGCCATGAGGATGATCCGTACGTTGGGGAAGTCCGGCATGCCCTTGATGCGGCGGCAGAGTTCGAAGCCGTCGTGCCCTGGGATTCGCGCCTCGAGGAAAACGATATCGGGACGAAACGTGGCCACGGCATGTCCCAACTCGAACCCATCATGTGCGACCTCGATTTGGAACGAGTTGCGCGTGCGCTCGAGAAAACGCTTAATTACGGCGGCTACCGTCCGCTCGCAGTCCACAATCAAGATGCGAAGCCCCGACGTGTCGAGATCGCCGTGAATGGGTATGCTGTTTTCCCGCAAGAACTGCAGAAGGTCCTCGCGGCGGATTCGACGGTGGCCTCCGGGGGTCTTGAACACGTGAATTCGGCCCGCTTCTGCCCATTTCCGGATTGTGTCTGGCGTAACGTGGCAATACTTTGCCACTTCGGAAGTGCTAAAGGACTGTTTTATTTCCATGAGTAGGAAAATCCACCCACCGCTTTGCGATTCGCGCGGTTACCGAAAAGTTTTTGAGCCCCTCCCAGGAACTCAACACATATGACTGACCCGCGCAGCATGCCTTCTCGAGTATCCCCGCAAGGCACGCCGCCGGACTACGCAGCGTATACTGGAGCTGGATCGGGGAGTCGAACCCCGGACCTCATCATTACGAGTGATGCGCTCTACCAACTGAGCTAATCCAGCTAAAAAATGGTGCCAAGGGCCAGAATCGAACTGGCGACACGCGGATTTTCAGTCCGCTGCTCTACCAACTGAGCTACCTCGGCATCCGTTTGTGTAGATTACGAAACGACGAGCCCGAAGTCAAATTTGGGGTCACGAGTCGGATTCGGCAGCCTTGTCGAGGCGCGCCCTCCGATCAAGATAGACCCCTCCAGTATTGGCTTCAAGCGCCATGTGTCGCAACTGCGACAACACTTCGAACATCTGCTGAGGCGTCGTCGAATCCCGCCGCTCGCGCACGGTAACGCAGAAAACCGCGGGCAAAAGGCGTTCTCCCGGGCGTGGCGCCGTAGTCGGGGCGAGCCCGGAAAGGAACTTCGTCATGTGGCTTTCCCAGACCTTGTTCACCCACTTGCAGAAAGTCTGCACCTTCTCGCGGGGCAGGATACTCATGAAATGGCCGCCGCCCATGTGCCCCACGAAGGAATCGTCCGGTGCCAATTCCTGTGCACATTGGGCCAGCGCGCGCCCCAAGTGTCGAATACCCTTGCTTCGCGCCTCCGGGCCATACTTCCGGCCAAACTCACGAAGTCCCACCAATTCCGTGTGGACCAACGCAAGACTCATCTTAAGACTGATTCGGCGCTGCAGTTCGCGTTTCGTCGCCTCGGCCCCCGGCAACGACGTCAAATCGTCGATTGCCACTCCTGCCGTTCCGGCGCGCAACAAAGCCTCGGCGCGCTGAACCAGATTCATGGCATCGAATGGCTTCGAAACAAAATCGTCCGCGCCCTGGGCCAGCCCGTGGTAGATCTCTTCCTCGCTGTTCATAGCTGAAAGGATGAGTATCGGCAGGGTGTAGTTTTCGGGGTCGCGCCGTATTTGCCGGCAGATTTCGAAGCCCGACGTATGCGGAAGCATCACGTCCAGGATAAGCAGGTCATACTTGTCGGACCGCACCAAGTCGACCACGTCTTTTCAGGACGTGAGTACGACACACGTATGCCCGCTTCGCGCGAAATGATCGCGCACAAACCGGGCATCCGCCTCGTCGTCGTCTACAATAACTATTTTCGCCACTATTCTCTGCTTCCGGTCCGGGTCAAATTGGTGGGCGAGGAGGGACTCGAACCCTCAAGCCTTTTGGGCAGCGGATTTTAAGTCCGCCGTGTATGCCATTCCACCACTCGCCCCTGGAGTCCACTGTCTTTTCAGGAGACCCCGACTTGTGGATCGCGGCTTCGGGTTTGCGTCGCCAACCCCGGCCATGCTTCAAAAAGTAAAAATTGGAGGCGGCACCCGGACTCGAACCGGGGGATGAAGGCTTTGCAGGCCTCTGCCTTACCAACTTGGCTATGCCGCCCCGAACCGTCATATTGTAGTCTCCACCTGGAAATGAAGTCAAACACTGCCCTTATGGGGAGACAAGTCTCACGATTTCACCCCATGATGCAGACACGCTCTCCCGCCCCGATCCGTGTCAAGTACTATTTTGGACGATTCTGACCGCGCACAAATCGTTAACAGACGGTTAGTTAAAGCCGAATACTCCGCAAAACAAATCCACAAAATCTGCATACTTGTGGTATACTCAACCAAAGTTGCATGAAACTTGACGTAACGCCCACAGTGGCGTACGGCCCATTGCCGCGGACTCACGGGGGTCGTGAGCGCAGTAATCGCTGCCATGGGAATTTGGGGGTACCGGCACGAAGCCTTCCTGAGATGGGTGAGCTTGGTCCAGGCATAAATGACTCTTGCCACTAACTCGACTAGAGTTCATTCCGTGTTCTAAAGCCGGTTGAGTGACGCGTCCATGCGCGGGCGATGGGGGAAGAGCAGATGAAAAACTCAAGCAAACGGACGAGGTCTGCCGTCCTGATTGGACTCCTGACGGCGCTGAGCGCCGTTTGGGCCTTTGCGGTAATTGACGCGTATGTCAGCGACCGGGGTTTGGAAAAGGCGGCGCAAGACCGCATCCAGGAATGCCGCAATTTCATCAAAAAGTACCCTCGCAGCGCCATCGCCACGGACATAACGACGGCGCATGAATTCCTTCTGTTTGGAAAGAGCACCGGCAAAGTGCGCGTCTACTCCAAGTACCGCGAGTTTGACGGACGAAACGTCTATTCCGTAATCGAGTACTTCTACGAAGGTCAAGGAGACAAGTGGGTGCAAACCGAAAGCGCCAGCCTGCCTGGAAGCTATCTCAAGCAGGCTAAGCGGGCTTTCGGCGACGAAATCTAGCCGAGACAATTTCTCCGCAAAAACGCTTTTCCGGGACTCGCGCTGTGTTCGCAGCCACCCCTTCACGGTGCGAGTCCCGTTGTTCTGTTTCTAGCCGAATCTGCACAGCTCGCCGCAGGGCCTAGAGGTCTCAAACTCCCTGCTTCTTCTTTTCATGCCCTTGCCAAATCCATTACGCTATCCGCGATGGACACTTCGGAGGTATCCGGTGAAACCCCACATTGAAATCGAGTACTGCACCCAATGCCGATGGCTGCTTCGCGCGGCGTGGCTTGCCCAAGAGCTCCTGACCACGTTCGAGCAGGAGCTTGGCGGCGTCATGTTGGTTCCCGGAACCGGAGGCGTATTCGAAGTGCGCGTGGATAATCAGCAGGTGTGGTCGCGCAAGGAGGAAGGGCGCTTTCCTGAAGCAAAAGAACTCAAGCAGCGCGTGCGCGACCGGGTTGCTCCCGAGAAGGACCTCGGGCACTCGGAGCGGTGACTTGACACGCCGGGCTCATCTACTCAGACTTCCCTCCGAACACACTCTGTGTAAGGCTTGGGGATACACCGCAATCGGAGCCTAATCCGTGCCGAATGACGCTACCCATCAGCACTCGCATGCTCAAGTTGTCTTTGCCTGGGCGGTGCACCTTTTTACGGCAAGCGGGGCAGTAGCAGGATTTCTAGCCGTGCTCGCGGTTTTCGATCACCGCTGGGTGCCGTGTTTCGCCTGGCTGATGGTGGCTGCCGCCATTGACTCGTGCGACGGGTTCCTGGCCCGCGTAGCACGCGTGCGCGAGGTGCTGCCCAATTTCGATGGGGCGCTTCTGGACAATCTCGTGGACTATTTCACGTATGTCCTTGTGCCTGCATTCTTGATATATGAGGCCGGCCTACTGCCCCAAACGTTTGCCCTGGCAGGCGTTTCCCTCATCGTCCTGGTATCGGCCTACCAGTTCAGCCAGTCCGACGCCAAGACCGAGGACCACTATTTCAAAGGCTTTCCTTCCTACTGGAACGTGGTCGCCTTCTATTTGTTCTTTCTTGGGCTTGACCCGTGGGTCAACCTGGCCGTCGTCGGTGCTCTGGGAGTCAGCGTCTTCGTCCCCGTGAAGTATCTCTATCCGTCGCGAGCGCCACATTTTCGCCGGTTGACCATCGGTTTGGCGCTTGTCTGGGCCATCCTGCTCGTTGTCCTGCTCGCATCGTACCCGAACGTCAACCGGAGCCTCGTTTGGCTGTCGTTGGTGTTCGTTGCCTACTACTACGGACTGAGCCTCTTCATGACGGTAGCAGGCCGGGGAGACTCCCCCACTCGCGACTGATTGGCAGCCGAACGGTTCCGCACGCAAACGGGCCGCCCGCCACACACGCGTTAGCTTCACGAGCCTACTCGGGCAGTTCCTCGTCGTCAATCGGTTCGGCGATTCCGGCATCCACCAGGTACTGCAAGCCCGTGTCGTTCTCCATCAAGCGGTCGATGGTCGCGTTGATGACTTCTTCCCAAAGCGCCACGCACGCCTCGTCTTCTTGCTCGCAAATGGCCCGGTTGATGCCATCCCGCACAATTTCGGTGATCTCGTCGTGGGCCGTGTATTGCACAATGTTGCTAGGCAGTTCTGCCTTCGGCCCCCAGATAAACGGCGGCGGAGGGGCTCCAGCCCACAAGGCGAATTGCTCGTCGGCCCATTCGCGCCAATAACGAGATCCGAAATCCACGAGTTCTACGCCCTGGTCCTCCAAGTCGGCCTCAATCCACACGTAGTACAAGTGCGTCTCGACGTTCTCGATATGGGCTTCCATTCCGAAGGGAACACCGCCGCAGGCCACCTCGATGGACCCGGCCACAGGCACGGCATTCACCCCGGTGATGTGCTTCAGGAGAAAGCAGCCGATAGCGTTGATAGGCCCAATATGGGTTATCGATGGAGTCAATGCTTCCGAAAGCGACTCGTGCAATGCATCGGCAATTACTTGTCGCACTTCCCCACGAGGCCACTGAAGACTCATCGGCACCTTCTCCTCGTTCCAACCCGTGGGCCAGAGGATACCAAACGGCGACGGCGGTTTGAACCTTTATGGAGAAGTGCGAAAAAGGCAACGCCCCGCTCGACCGCTCATCGCGGCCAAAACGGGGCGTCAAGGGGGAACTATATCCTCAACGACTGGTTCGAGAACCCGGCTATGCCTTGTCCTTCGAATCGCCAGTCTGCTTGGGCAAAAACTCCGCGACGGCCTCGTCCAATCCATCCAACGGATGGCCGTGCCATGCGATGCGCCCTTCCGAATCCACAATGAACGCGTGCGGAATGCCGTCTTCGCCAAACGCATCCATATACGCTTCCGTGGTCTTTCCGTCTTTATCCACGGCTACAACGTAGTCCATTGCCACGCCTTGCGCTTCTACGAACGGCTTCACGTCGGCAGGCTCTTCCGCCGTGACTCCGATGACGACCAAACCCTTATCCTTGTACTTCTTCTGCAATTCCGTCAGATGCGGAATGCTCTTCCGGCACGGCGGACACCACGTTGCCCAGAACTCGACGGC
>JBAZRU010000189.1:0-10722 GCA_041662805.1 Candidatus Hydrogenedentales bacterium
ATGTATGCGCCGAAACACCCGCAATCCTTGAGTCCCTTGAAGGCCCATGCGTAGGCGATCAGCGCGGAAAAGCCCACGAGCAACCCAGCCGTGGCGAGAAAGACCAAGCCGCGCAGGCGCAATCCCGCGAGCAGGGCCACGCCAAACGCCGCCTCTACACAGACCATCGTGTTCGCCACGGTGCGCACCAGATTCGGGTCGCGCACGACGCCGTAGTACGAGACTTGAACGGCGAAGGAGTAGAGGTCGAGGGCTTTGGTGACGGCGCTGAAGATGAATACCGCGCCGAGGAGTATCTCGATTGTCCGTAGGTACTTCATGGGCGTATTGTGGCAGAGGGGCGGTGGGAAGCTCAACATGGCGGTGGCCCTGCATTGCCGAGGCTTCGTGGGGCAAGCCAAATGAACCCCCGCGGCCATTCGTGCGTCTCTATTGTGAAACGCAAGGGGAATGTACGTGCGTAGCAAGCTGGAAATTGAGAGCGAACTGTGCCTCCTGCGCTGGCGGCAAGGCGATGTGCCGGCGTTCGACGCGCTGGTCCGCCTGTGGGAGCGGCGGCTCTTCTATTACCTTCGCCGCGTGGTTGTCTCGGAAGAGGATGCCTGGGATGTCCTCCAGGAAGTGTGGACGACCGTGTGGCGAAGCGGCTCCAGTCTGCGCGACACGGCCGTCTTCCGAACCTGGGTATACCGCATCGCGCACAATTGCGGTGTGAGCCATCTGCGCCGCCAACGCCGGCACGAGACTATTCAGGAAGCATACGAAGAACCAGCATTGCCGGATGCGCCGTCGTTCGACGACGAGGATGCGGCACGAATCCATGCGGCACTGGAGCAACTCCCCTCGGGGCACCGCGAAGTGCTCACGCTGTTTTTTCTGGAAGAGTTTTCGCACAGCGAGGTGGCAGAGATATTGGACATTCCCGTCGGCACGGTTAAATCCCGGCTGTATTACGCAAAGCGCGCGTTGCGCGATCGGCTGGATTCGGAGACGACGCCATGAACAAGCAGTCCATCGCGGAGCAATTGCTGGCGCAGGAAAAGCCGTCGGCCAATTGGGAACTCCGTTACAGAAAGGAAATGGAAGCTATGATGGAACGAAACCTGAAACCGTGGGAACGAGTACTCTACGTACTCGTTACGATCATGTGTCTGTCCTTCTTTGTAGTTTTCGGCGTGGCTGCCGTCTTGTCCTGGGGCGATCTGCCCCTGCTGAGCACGATTGGATTTGCGCTTGGCTCCCTTTTCGGGTTGGCTTTTGCTCTGATTTCCATTGGCGTCATGAAGCGTGGCCGCTTTAACTTCAAAAGGGATACGGGCAAAATTACGGGACTCGTCTGGATCTTCATGATCGGCATGATGACGATCTTCCTGGTTCAAGGCCAACAGATGAAGGACACCGGAAAAGGCACGCAACTGATCCTTGTCGGCCTGGTCTTCTTCGTGACGTTCGGCGTCGTGGGAATGCTTCAGTACAACATTCAGCAATCGGAACTGCGCGTGCGCGAGTCCATGCTCAAGATCGAGCTGCAACTCGCCGAGCTGGCCGAGCGCCTGTTGCCGAAGGGATAGGGAATCCCGGACAATTGAGGGCGTGGCGCCAACACACGGAACGAGGGGGTATGCGATGCGACGTGGATTAATGGTGGCTGTGGCCGTACTTGGTGGCTTTGCGGCGGTTGCGCAACAGCCCGCGAAGCCGCTGGCCCTGCCCACACCGGAGCAGGCGGCATGGCATGATTTCGAACTGGGCGTGTTCATTCACTTCGCGCCGAACACGTGGCAGGACGAGGAGTACGACAAGCGCACGACGCCGCTCACCGAGATCGATCCTGCGCAACTGAACACCGATGAATGGGTGGCCGCCGCGGAATCGTTCGGGGCGAAGTACATCGTGTTCGTGGCAAAACACGTCGGCGGCTTCTGCATGTGGCAGACCGACACCACTCCGTACGGCATCAAGAACGCGGCGTGGCGCGGCGGGAAAGGCGACGTGTTGAAAGACCTGTCGGAGTCGTGCAAGAAACGCGGCATGAAGCTCGGCGTGTATTTGAGTCCGCGCGACGACACCCTCGGCGCGGACACGGGCGGTGTGTGCAAGACGCCCGAGGAGCAGAAGAAGTACGACGACATTTACCGTCAACAGCTCACGGAGATCCTGACGCGGTACGGCGAAATCACGGAGGTGTGGTTCGACGGGAGCACGGGCATCGAAGCCGGCGACATTCTCAAGAAGCACGCGCCGAAGGCGATGTTCTTCCAGAGCAAGTACGCGACGATCCGTTGGGTGGGCAACGAGGATGGCTTCGCGCCCTACCCGGCGTGGAACGGCGTGAGCGAGGCGAAGCGGCTGGCGGGCGCGACGGCCAAAGACGGCGACCCCGACGGCGATGCATGGCTGCCGAACGAATGCGACGCGCGCATCCGCCGGGATTGGTTCTACAGCTCGAAGAACGCGGACACGCTGAAGAGCATCGACGATTTGCTTGAGATGTACTACCTCTCCGTGGGGCATGGCGCGGTGTTGCTGTTGAACATGACGCCCGACACAACGGGACGTTTCCCCGAAGCCGATGTGAAGCGCCTCGCAGAATTCGGCGCGGAGATCAAGCGCCGCTTCGGCAAGAGCCTCGCGGAGACAAGCGGCGAAGGCGAGGTTGTGGAACTTTCGCTTAGTGGTCCGACATTGATAGATCACGTGATTGCGATGGAAGACATCACCCAAGGCGAACGCGTGCGGGAGTATGTGATTGAAGGTTTTGTCGATGGCGCATGGAAAGAGCTATGCAAGGGCACTGCCATCGGGCACAAGAAGATCGACCGCATTGAGAGCAGCACGGTGGGCAAGGTCCGGCTAAGGACGACGAAGGCCGCCGCGGCGCCGAAGATACGGAAGCTGGCGGTGTATAAGACTGAGGAGTAGCGGAGATTGTAGCTGTGTCTGGCAACGCACTCTTCGGAACGAATCTCATGCGACGACAATTGACCGCGCCATTTAGTGCGCTATCTACCACGGGCAGCAGTCGCTAGTCGACGGAAAGTTGACTTCTTGATGAGTTCGGGCGCGACCGTCCGGATGTGCTCGAGTGCAACCGCCAAATCGTGCGGGATTACTGTCCCTTCTGCCGTTGAGATGACTAGATCAAGCATCCGCAAGAATGCAGATGCCTTCGCAGGCGAGTCGATGACAGAAAGTCTGACTTCACCATTCTCTGTACCGTAGAGCCCAAAATCGCGTATTGACCAGCAATCGAAAGGCACGAGGAATCGCTCAATAGTGGCTACTGCTTCGACGAAGTCCTCACGTGCGGCGGCGGGGAGATCTGCTAAAGCTCGACTTATGCTAGGTGTCGCCAACGAACGTTCTTGCGGCCAAACCTTGTGGAGAAATGGCTTGACTGCACGTCGAAAGAGTTCTTCACGAGAAGGTGGTGAATCGACTCCTTCGCTTGGAGTTGTGGCATCGCGAACAAATCGTTGAATTGTCTCTGCCCCATGAACACGGACTTCATCGTCTAGCGACCTTATCATTTGCTCTACGCGATGATAAGGTACTGCAGGAATTCTGTCTTCAAACAAAGCGTAGAGACACTCCACGACAAATCTGAGGACTATTGATTGTCTGGTGCGTCGATCTATCATGGAATCCGTTGCTCGCTCCAGCATAGACTCGCCAATGCTCTCGATAACATTCCGAGACAGGCGCACGCCTCCAATTGCACGCCAGAGTGATATTACGTCCGGATGCTCGGTACGCAAAATCGAAATCAAATGCTCTTGCGTCCAATCAGGGTCTGCATGAATGAAGTAAGGCAAACCTTCAATTAAGCGAAACAATACAATTACCCTTGAACGACCCGAGGCTGCAATAATTGTATCTCGCATTCGGCGCAGAGGTCCTCCGATATCGAATGGGCGTTCAGTGCCTGTGCATTCCGGGCATGCCTCTAAGAAAACTCCTATAAGTTTCCCTGTCGGAGTGTTTAGGATTTCGTAGACTATCGGATCCCGCTCATCTGACGGCCCCAAGGATACATTGAAGGATGCCGCACTTTCTTGAGTGTGCTTTTCGTTTGTTGCTTCTACGGCAATTGGCCAAACCTTGAACCAGACAGGAAGCCCCTCTGGGAGGACAACGACTTGTTCTTTCCATGAAGCGAGCCAATGCGAAATCCCCTCGATAGCCTGACGGATGGTCGCAGCCGGCAACTTGCCGAGAAGTAACAGGACACGGACACACTCGGAACGTAGGTCGGGCTGCGATGCATATTCGCCGTGCCTCAACGTAGGAGTATGCTGCAGGCAGAATCGGCTCCAAGTCCTGGGATAGGATGCTCCGGCGTCGGGCGTGGCCTCAAAGTCCATTAATAGCTTAAGTGTTTTTCCTGGCTGGTCCATCCAGTCTTGCGCGCCTCTCACAGGATCGTCGGTCCACCCGCGTCGTGCTTGCGAGAGGGCGACTTCTAGTGCCTTCAATCGCGTATTTCCATCGAGCAAGTCGTATTGGGTGTCGGGGCTAGGAGCGACAAAGTAAGCCTTGTGGGATATCGGGAAGCCCTCTTCAACTCGAGACATCTGAAGCAACTCGGGGAACTCGGCGACTCTCTTGTCTATCCATGCCTTATCGCGCTTTGGGAGTGAGACTCCGGCAATTTCGATACGCCGCAACTCTCGCACCGCCCAGTAGGTTCGCATGCTATTGATGGGTTCATCCTTATGCTTTCCTGGCCATTGACTTCGCGGTGGGAGCTTCCGAATTCTGGCTATGATTGCCTTTTGATCGTGAAGATCAAGTTCACTAAAGCGTTTTGCTCGAAGCTCTGCAATCTCCGGGTAACTGTGAAGATCCCAGAAGACACTATCCTTCAATGACGATAAGAAGATTCCCGCCTCGGCGGGTGAGGTTACTCGAGAATCTCGTGAAATTGCAGCCCAAAGCCTAATGTGAACTGGCGAATCTGTGAATCTCCAGCAGCGAACAAGACCAGTCGCGATGGAAACGTCGAGGTCAACGAGCCGTGCGACAACCGCGTGTAGAAGCTTGACTGAGGGTGCAATTCCTCTATAGAGCGCGTCAGGTTCATCTTCGTTTTCCCCTCGCTCAGCATCTGAAACGAAGTAAACTCGATACAGCCCGCCCATTTGCCAAAACCCACTATCGTTGTGCCATCCGAAACGTCTGGCAATATCGAGTCCGTTGACAACAGCAGCGTCAAGTTCGTGAGCAAGCGACACAAGGAAGACATGGTCAGTAAGGTCGCCCAGCCCAAGCTCCTCGGGATTGACTAACTGTCCGCTTGTCAAGAAGGCGGAGATAAGTTCGCTGATCGCTCTTGGTCGCTTGCGTCTCCTCTGCGGGTGCAAATCCAAATCTGATGGCAACTGGATGCTTAATCTCGACTTGACAAGATTGACGATTGTTGAGATGAGCGAGCCCGACCTATCGCCAGTATTCAGGCGCTCTTGAACTTGATACAAATCAATCGAGTCTTGGTCATCAACTATCGCAACTGTCCAACTGTCTCCGATCAAACGCCAGGCAGATAGCCACGGCTCAGCGATACTTTGTTCACCCGTATCATTAATCAGTCTGAGTAGCGCTATACGTGTGATCTTGTCATTTGGCCCAAGTCGAAGAGCCCAGTCAATCGTCTCCCGCTCCTCCAGTCGGCCATTCAAGAATGCAGTCACTGCTCGAAAAGCCGCATTGTCCTGCGCATTGAGATTCGCCCAGCGTGGCCTCACGCGCTATCCTCCCGAGAGTGCTCCGTTGCGATTGCCACAATAGCGTCGAGCCAACCAAGGTCGGCCTTCTGTTTTGAGGCCAGAGCGGATAGTCGGATACGTTCCCTGTGATCGCAACGGCGAATCAGATGATCGAAAAGGTCGCGATCAGCATCACTCACATCACATCGTTTGGTCCGAACGATGCGCTTGACTTCAGCATCAACGAGCGTCCTCTTGTCGTTGATTGCCGACAGGTCTGCCCACCGCTCCATTGTGCGAAGAAGTACTGCATGGCCATTTGCTGTGTCATAGGAAATGGGCGTAATTCCCCGACCATTCCAGTCTTCCAGGGCAACGGGATCGGGAACACAATTCCCTACAAAAGCAAAGCGTTCTTTGAGGTCGCCAAAGCGGCTGCCATCGGCGGCGACTGCGTTTAAGAGATATCTCATGGGTGGATCGTTCGCGCTGTACCCAATGAGAACAAGGTTGAACAGCCGTGCTGCGTCGTAAATGAAGTCGGGGACAATGCGACGCCGCAGATAGAATTCTCCAAAATCCTGGTCGGTCAGTACCAAGTCTGAAGTTCTCGAAGCATCGCGGTCCAATGCTCCGTGGATATGAAGAACGCCCTTGAAATCATCGCGTCTACTCGGCCTTGGGATTCCACCAAGCGCATACGTTTGGGCCGGCGAGCCCAGTCGCTTAGCGGCATCTTCAAGGAGTAGGTCAAAGTTGGTCGTCACGATAGTGACTGTGCCGCCGCGATCGGCCAAGCGCATCAACGCCTTGTGAATTGAGGCCGGTTTGGTGCTGGGAGCACGTATTGCTTCCGCAATGGCGAGTCTGACGCTGCTTTTGCCATGTGAACGTCCATCCATCCGCCGTTCCAGCATACCAAGGACAACGTCATGGTCACCCTTAATGAATCTCTGAATCTCTGCGGCTTGATCATTCTTCAGGTCTGCCCAATTGGCTTGCCATTGGTTGTGGGCTGTATCGGGAATCTGGGACATGACAGCATGCGCGGCTGAATCCAATTGCCTGTACGCTTTGAGTACAAGACGCCGGAAATCAGGCAAACCTGCGGGCATCGAAACACCGGCACCCGCAATGAAGAGAACCTCTCCGCGTGCGTGAGCTAAGAGTAGTCGCTCGGGTATCGCCGCCAGGCCCGTGCCCAGAGAGATTTCACGGTCATTGTCTGCACTTGTGTGGGTTAATCGGTCATTTGATCCGCTCATGTTTACCGTCCGGAGTCTCCGGAATCGGACATCCGCCGTCTGTCATGGAATGCTAGCAATCAATGTAGCTTGATTGTCCGCCGCAATCAATTCCGCTCTTGCGCTAACAAGTCCACAGATAGAGGCAAGAAACCAGACAGCACGGACTTGACGTGTGTCCTGGTGTGAGGACTCCAGTCGATTCAGAGCTCCCTGGAGAGTGCGATAGACTGCCTTGCCTACTCCGCATCCTTCTTTGGCGCGCTCAGATCTTCTTCAAGCAGTTGGCACTGCGCCATTTGCCCGATGTTGGTTCCTGTGACTTGCCACACGATGTGCTTGTCTTCGGTGACTTCGAAGAGATGTGCGCCGGTACGGTTTTCGGTGTCCTTCGTATTCCAGTTGCAGACGAGCGTGTGGCCGTTCTTGAGGCGGCGGATGCCCGCGAATACGCCAATCTCGGTGTCGGGGACGTCCTTCTGCGTGAGCGCCCACACGATGGTGTCGTTGCGGTCGTATTCGGTGACGGCGCCGTCGGCGCTGATGAGCGTGTTGCCGTTTTCGAGGCGTAGCGCGCACACCGGCATCGGGCGGCGCGGGAATTCGCGGATGACTTTTCCGTCGGCGTCGTATTCGCGCACCGCGCCCTCCGCCGTGAACGGAACGAGATAGGTGCCCTCGGGCGTCTTGCGGCACATCCGGAATTGCGCGTGCGGCGTCTGCTCGGTCGTCGACAGCTTCACTTCGTGCACGATCTCGCTTGCGCGGTTCACTTCGATCAACCGGCACTCGCCGACGATTCCGATCATCACGTTGCCGTCGGGCAAGGGCTGGCAGTTGGGGATCTCGTTGGGCTTCTCGGTTTTGTACTCCCACACGATCTGCTTGTCGCGCGTGATCTCGCGGACACCCTGGTAATACGTTGTTAGGATGTTGCCGTTGGGGAGCATCCACACATCTTGCGGATGCGGCAGGCTGTACTCCCAGACGATCTCGCCCTTCTTGTCCATGATTGCGACGCGGTCGTTCACGTGTTCGGAGAACAGGATCGGGAACGGCCCGGTGAGGTTGTCGTGCCAGAAGTTGCCGCGCAGGCCGGGCTGCGTGCCGTCGATGCCTGCGGGGTTCGCGGGATCGACGTCGAGCGTCGGCCACACGAGTTCGCCGTTCAGTTGGGCCGATTCGCGGATGAACGAACCCAGCCGCAGCGAATTGCAGTCGAGCCATTGGATGACTTGATGCCGGTCTTCGGCAGACACCGCGTCGCGGTGCGCATCGGACAGCAGCGCCTGGCCTATCTTCGACGCGCGCGCGCCGAAGCGTCCGGGGATCGTGCGCGAGCCGCCATGCACGCCGCTATACGCAGTGGTCATGTCGGTGAACATCGCGCCGGAAAACC
This sequence comes from Candidatus Hydrogenedentales bacterium, assembly GCA_041662805.1. GTDB lineage: Bacteria > Hydrogenedentota > Hydrogenedentia > Hydrogenedentales > SLHB01 > JAIBAQ01. Next base: position 8,349 of record JBAZRU010000189.1, read on the forward strand.
AGAACGTGTAGTCCTCTTTCAGGACGTCGTAGCTCATGTCCTGCGGGCCTTTGTTCTTCTCTTTGTGGCACGGCAGGCACTTCCGATCGAAGATGGGTTTGATCTGGCGGTAGTAGCTGATCGGTTCGATTGGCCCGCATTCGGGGTCGAGCTTTGACGGCGCGCGGCGCATGGCGAGGGGCGGGGTGTCGCGCTGCGCGGCCTGCTGCGTGTTTTCGTGACACCCGAGGCACGAGAGTTGTTCGCCGGGATGCACGAAGGCCGAGGAGCGCATCGACTGCACCGCCATGAAATTCTCGTCGAGTGTCTGAAAGATAAGCTGCTTTGCAACGGGTGCTTCGAAATACGCGCTACCGTCTTCTTCCACGGGCACTACGCCTAAGGGTATGCGCGGCGTGTTTTCACGTTCGTATCCGATCATCGGCAGGCCCATGGTCGAGTTGGATTTCGGGATGTTTTGGATAACGCGGAGCCACTTGATCTTCGTGCCCTCGGGCAAGGGCAGGTCGGAATTGTACACGTCCATCACCGCGACGGTCGCGTTGGGCGTTGCGTCGGCGGGATTGGGACGTACCTTCGACGGAATGATCGGCGGCAGCGGACGCGCGCGCACGGGGATGGGTTCGCACAGGCGCAGCCGCTCGTCCTGCGCGCACGGCAACGACCGTAGGTCGCACAGCAACTCCTTGTTGCCGTAGCGGTCGACGAGCGCGAGGTTTTCCCACACGTTGCAGAGGTAGACGTCTTCGCTCAATGGCCACGGCGTGCCGTACTTGTAGTGGCGGCGATTGGGAGTTTCGGTTTCGGGGAAGGGCTCGTCCGGGGTGATGCGCTTGATTTGCGACGTGTGGTGGTCGTCTTCCGGGCGCAGGTCGAGGATGCATAGCGAGCCGTACACCTCGCCGTGGTGCGGCGCGGCCGTGAAGATGTAGAGCGGCGAATTCGGGATCGCGCGAATGCCCATTTCAACGAGCGGCGCGCCGAAGCGGCTGTCCCACTCGCGGCCATCCCTGACGCTATAGGGCTGATGATCGGGGAAGGTATGGTAGGGCAACGGGTAGTTGCCGTGCGGCGCGCGGGGATTGGTGCCGTCGGGATTGCTGACCCAGAACCGCGTACCCAGGCAGTTCTCGCGGTCTACGTAGTCCCAGCGTGTGAACACAAGTTGCCCGGAGTTGTTGACGGACGGGTTCCACTCGCTCGTCTCGAAATAACTGAGGGGACGGATGTCGCTGCCGTCGTCGCGCACGGAGAAGAGGGTGTAGCTGCGCACGTTCAACGGGTCGGCAAAACAGCGAATGTAGCCGCCGCGCCGCTCCGACACAAAGGCGATGCGGCCATCGGGCAGCCAGCACGCATCGAAGTCGTTGACGTCGCCGTCGGTCAGTTGCACGAGGTTAGTGCCGTCGATGTTCACCTTGAAGATGTGGAAGCAGGTCTTCTTCGAATAGATCCACTTGTGTTCGTTGTTTTCGGTCCAGGCGAAGGCGACGGTCTTTCCGTCGTAGGAGAGGTCGGGCGTGGCAAACGCGCCGTAGTCGAGTTTGCGCCCCGCGAGACGCCCATTCTGCACGACGGAGTCGGCGAGGATGTTGACGACTTCGGGTTTGCCCTTGAAATTGCGCACGAGGTAGAGGCCCCCGCCGGGGAGCGCGTTGAACCCGAAGTACTGCGTTACGAAATGCCCGCCCTGGACATCGCCCGTGGAGGGATTCGAACGGACCGAGCCTTCAAATGTGCCGCGTGCGACGAAGAGAATGGAATCGAAATCGAGCAGCGGATTGGTCAGGGCGATTTGGCGGCGAACCGCGCACGCCGCGAAATAGTGCGCCTTGTAGTCGTCCGAATCCGGCGCGGAGGATGCCGCGGAGTTCTTCAAGGTGTTCAGGTCTTCGAGCAACGCACTTGCTTGCGTCGTTGCTGCATCGCGCGTCAACGACGCCGCGAGCGCCTCCGTCCGCCGCAACACCGCGCCCAACGGCCCGCCGTCGGCGTCCTGAGGCAATGCCGCCTCGTCGTAGACTTCGCGCTTCAACTTTTCCGCATCGGGACCTCCGGGACGGCTCTCCGGGTATTCCTTCTTGCCGTTCCACTGATTGTCCCAACTCCATTCGCGAAACACGCCGTCGGGAATCTCGCCGGGCGCGATGGACTTCAGGTTCAGACGTTGTGCGAGCGCGGCCAATGCGGCGCGCATTGGGGCGGCGTCTTCCGCGGGCGGCAACGGTTGAAACGCGGTGGACATGCCACCGGGGACTTCCAGTCCGGCTTTGAACGATGCCGCGTTCGGCGAGCGCTTTCCGTCGTGCGCCAACGAAGACGCATCTTTGCCGAGCGCGTCCGCCGCGAACTGCCCCAACCCCCCCCTCGCGCC
>JBAZRU010000190.1:0-10710 GCA_041662805.1 Candidatus Hydrogenedentales bacterium
ATCACCTGTTGCAGGCGGCGGAAACGGACGGGGGCGATCACCTGAACGCCCACATGGCCGCATGCTACGTGGCAGGTTCGGGCGATTCCACGCGCAACGTGCCGCGCGGCGTGCTGCAAACGGGCCTGATCGATTTGGGCTCCGGCGCGAATTGGATGGTCGCCGTAGACAACAGCGCGAACGCGGCGTATCCGCACAAGGACGCGGATAACTCCCTGTACGCGATTATGCCGCACGACCGCGTTCGCGGCGAGTACGTTTGGCAGCAGACGCCGTGCGACCTCGCGGGCGGGGCGAACGCGCCGATTGCGTACATGATGCTCGACAAGTTCGTGCCGTATTGGATGGGCCGTCAATGCGGCGCCATCGCGGCGCCTTGATGTCACGGTAGCTCACACACCGCGGCCGTTTGGAGGGGCGCTCTCGCGAGAGGGCGCCCCTCCGTTCTTTCCGTGGGACCTGTGCCGGTAACAGCGCCCGGCGCAATCTTGACGGCGATTGCCGATTGTTCGATCATGAGTGTGTTGAGGTGCGGCCGCCGATGGGTTAGCGGGCCTGCAGCCGATCTCGCGACTACTCAGACACAGGGGAACCGTGAAGATGCAGCACGTCACACGCAGACAGTTTCTTTCGCGCTCGACCGCGGGCTTGGCTCTGTGCGCGGGAATGGCCCAAGCCGAAGCAAAGCCGCGACCGCTTAACGTGCTTTGGATTACCTGCGAGGACATGTCGCTGCATCTTGGGTGCTATGGCGATGCCTATGCCAATACGCCAAACCTCGACCAGCTTGCCGGCGAGGGCCAGCGTTACACCCATGCATTTTCGGTCGCCGGCGTCTGCGCGCCAAGCCGTTCGTGCCTGATCACAGGCATGTATCCGACGACATTGGGCACGTGTCACATGCGGTGCATTCACACTCCGCCCAGCCACGTGCGCTGCTTTCCAACGTACCTTCGCCGGGAAGGGTATTACTGCACGAACAACGTGAAGACCGACTACCAGTTCGCCGTGCCCGACGATGCGTGGGACGCGTGCAGCGACGCGGCGCATTGGCGAAACAGAAAGAATCCCGAGCAGCCTTTTTTCGCCGTGTTCAACAGCACATTCACGCACGAATCCCGAATCGGCGACCTAAGCAAACTCCCCAAGGAATATGCTTCCCGCATTCCCGGCGGCCTGCACGACCCCGCGCGCGCCACGCTTCCCCCTTGGTATCCCGACACCGAGGTGATTCGCAAGCACTGGGCGCACATGTACGACCTGGCCTCGGCCATGGACGTGTGGGCGGGAGACCTGCTCGCTCAACTTGCGGAGGATGGTCTTGCGGATAACACGGTGGTCTTCTTCTTCAGCGATCACGGCGACGGCATTCCCCGTGCGAAGCGATGGATGTACGATTCGGGACTGCATGTCCCATTCATGGTCCGGTGGCCGGGAAAGATCGAGCCTGGTAGTGTCACGGAGCGGCTTGTTAGTTTCCTGGATTTCGCGCCCACCGTGCTATCGATTGCGGGCGTGGATGTTCCCGAACACATGCAGGGCACGGCGTTCCTCGGGAAGAGCGAGGGTGCGCCGCGCACGCACGTGTTTGCGGCGCGCGACCGCATGGACGAACGGTACGACCTCATTCGGGCGACGCGCGACAAGCGATACAAGTACATACGCAACTACCTGCCGGACCGACCGTATGCGCAATACGTTTCCTATTGCGAGAGCTGGCCCATCATGCAGGAGCTGCGTCGTGTCCATGAAGCGGGCGGACTTAACGAGAGCCAGGGACTCTTCTTTCGCGACGGGAAGCCGCTCGAAGAGTTGTACGACACCGAGAACGATCCTCACGAGTTGAGTAATCTCGCGGAGGATCCGAAGCACGCGGATGTGCTTCAAGGCCTTCGGAAGGAGCTTGACGCGTGGCTGGACGGTGCGAAGGATCTGGGGTTTGTGCCCGAAACGGAGTTGGAGAAGTGGGTGCCCAGCAGCAGGCCGAAGCTCGTTACCACAGAGCGCCCTGAATATGAAGCACCTCGGAACGCGACGGGGGACGTTTTCGGAAAGCCCCTTTCTGCGTGGGTCGAGGACCTGAATGACAGCGCGTCTCTACGTCGAATACGCGCCGCCGCCACCTTAGCGCTTGCCGGCGAGGAGGCGGCGCCTGTTTTGCTGCGCGCTCTAGACGATCCGGATGTTTGCGTTGCGTATTGGGCGGCTGCCGGTTTGGGCAACGCGCGCGTTACGGACCCCGGCGTGATGGACGCGCTGGGCAACGCACTTGGCCGTGAATCGAAGACGGTTCGACTTGCGGCGGCGGACGCGTTGTGTGCGCTGGACAAGCCGGATACGGCGATCCCAGCCGTGTTGGCGTTGATGGACGACCCGGACCTTTACGTACGGCTCGCTGCCATCCACATCCTCGAGGGGATCGACCCGAAACCGGAACCGGTGATGCAGGCGCTCAGAAAGGCTTTGGAAGACAAGAGCAACCCCAGCAACAACATTGCCGACGTGGCAAGGCATGCGTTGGGCCTGGCGCCCGTACACTGACGCGGGCTAGCCGGTTGAGCCGCGTCCGACGTCCGGGGCCGGACGTTCGCCGCGCGCGGCAAGCGCCAGAATCGTCAAGATGATCACGCACACCGTGAAGACAATCGCGTTGGGCGTCCGGCCTGTCCAAGTCTGCCAAGGCCATGGAAAGCGGAAGAAGGCGTAGTTGATCAGGTAGTACCCCCATGCGCAGAAGAGGAGCGCGCCGGAAGCGAAGGCAGGCGCAGTTTGTCCCGAGCGTGCGCGGCGTTCGTACCAGAACGTTAGGGCTAGCGCCAGCGCGAGCGGAAGGATCAGGTATACGGTCCACCCCAAGGCGGGGTCGATGGTGTGTTCCTCGTTCACGAGATTGCGGATGGTCTTGCCTGCGATGGGCAAGAGGGTGACGGGGAAGATCGCGAGATAGGGCCACCATCTACCCCCGGCGATCGCCAACAGGGGAATCACGCCCATGACCAAGCCGGGGTCGTACATCTTCTCGATGATGGGGAAGGGGATGATGAACTCGGACATCACGAGCAGTGCGCAGTGCGCGAAGACGAGCGTCCATTCGACAGGCCAGGTCATGTAGGAGTCGCGTTCGTATTCGGCGGGGTTGATGCGCGCGCGGTGTAGCCATGCGCCGAGGCCCAGCATGGCCCCCATGATGAGGCCGAAGGTGGTCTCCATGAAGTTCCACCAATTGAGGATTGGCCACACTCCCTCGGTGAACTGTTCGGCGTTCCATGCGTGATAGGCCTGAACGCATTGGCCCAGCGGGAACCCGAGCGCGCCGCCGAGCAGGCCCCAGAGCCCGAGCCGCCACGCTAGACCGTCCCTTTTCAGCGCGCTCACGTACGCGATAACAAATAGGAAGGCGACCCACAGGCCTCCCCACACTTCGTAGCGCGGCTCGAGATCGGCCTTGTCGGGGAAGAGCTCCCAAGTAGCGGAGAAGTAGATGGACGGCAGAAGCTTATTCTCAAGATCGTAGGGTGAGTTCAGGAGCCATATGCCCACTGTGTAGGCGCACAGCGCGCCGAGCATGAGCAGGAGCATTTCGTGTGCGCGGTAGCGTTTGCCGCCGAGGCCCATGCCGAGGAACAAGCCGCAGAACGCGATCCATACGCTGCCTTTGATGCCAAGGCCCAGCATGCCCCACCAGAAGACGGGCCAGTTCCCGAGGAGGACCTGGTCTTGGGTCAGGCCGATGGTCTGGCCGTAGGTCATGCTGCCGCCAAACCCCATGGCAATGGTGCCGAGGGCCACGGCGCGGGCCGCGGCCAGCGAACTCGCCGCACGGCACAAGGTCAGGGCGATAACGAGGCACACGAGGACGCCGGCAATCATGGCTCCTGTTTCGTGCCCGTACTGTCCGCGAATTCCCCACCCCATGCCGCCTGCCAGCGATGCGCAGAGCACGGTTGGCCACCAGGGGATGGATTCGTCCCGATTCGGCAATTCTTGTTCGCTCATGGTGCTTCTCCCGCTTGACCCCGGGAGAGTATCGGCGGATGGGGGGCGCGAGATCAATGTAGTGTGGGGAGCATTCGGTTGACTGCCGCGTTCCGCGTGTGAATACTCGTGCATGCTGTTGGTCTTGGTGAAATTGCGCACGGAATGTAGACCGATGTATCGGTCGCGGCAAGGAGTAAACGAAACATGCGTACAGTAGTCCTTCGTTCGGGATTGGTGGCCATTGCGGTGGCGTTCAGCATAGCCGGTGGGTATGCCGTTTCGGGCGTTCATGCCCAAGAGGCGGCGGCTCAGCCCGCGTTGGAGCCCGTGATGAAGACCGGTCCGATGATGGAAGCCTTTTTTGAAGATATTCAGAAGGGCCTGAGCGCGGGAATGAAGGCCGAACCCCAGGACGCCAAAGGGTGGAAGGCGATCAAGAATCACGCAAACTCTTTGGCCGAGTTGGCGAATTTGGTGATGATTCGCAAGGAATACGACGATTTGAAGACGTGGTACGACTTCACGACGACAATGAAGACGACCGCGCTTGAGGTCGCCAAGTCCGCGGAAGAGAAGAATTTCGCGCAAGCCACGGACCGCTACAAAGTGCTTATCGAGTCGTGCAACGCGTGCCATAAGAAGTTCGAGCCTGAGACCGGGCCGGTCATCGAGCTCTGATCGCGCGCGATGTTTTGACTCGGTTATTGGCCATTGAATATACTATTCGTCCGGGTTTGCCGCGCTGCGGCTGAAATCCGCCGTTGCCGGGATAGCTCAGCTGGTTAGAGCACTGGATTGTGGATCCAGGGGTCGTGGGTTCAAACCCCTCTCCCGGTACCATGTTTTTCTCAGGGCGTTGGGAAAATGACCCAACGCCCTTTTTCTTTGTGTGCGGCGCGGCTATCATACGGGCAGTCTAGGCGCTTTCGGGCGGGGGGCCGTGGCGAAAACGCACAAAGGTGGCGGAAGCAATGAGCAGCGAAATCAAGAATCTGATTCAAGAAACGCCGTTCGTGGACACGCACGAACATATCTGGGAAGAGCGCACGCGTATCGAAGCGGCCAAGGCGCCGAACGAGCGATCCATTCCCTCGGATTTCGGGGTCTTGTTCTTTCACTATGCCGATGCCGACCTTGTCGCCGCGGGACTAGCGCCGGAGGATCGCACCAAGGCGTTGAATGCCCTCACCGATGTGGACGAGAAGTGGCGCATCTTGGGTCCGGCCTATGCCCGCACGCGCAATACCGGCTACTTGCAGAACGTTCGGGAGAGCGTCAGGCTGCTTTTCGACGAGGACGACGTAACCGATTCGAATTACCGGGACATTTCCGAGCGAATCAAGAAGCAGATTCAGCCAGGCTATTACTACCGAGTCCTGAAGGACGTCGCGCGGGTAGAGTATTCGCAGGTCAACAGCTTCGAGCATCCGGTGTTCAACTTGACGGATACGCCCGATCTCCTGTGCCAGGACTTGAGCTTCGTAGGCCTGAGCACCGGCCTGAATGTGGGCCCGATATCCGAACATGCGGGTCGCGAGGTTCGCTCGTTGAAGGACTGGCATGGGGTCGTCGATTGGGTGTTTGCCACCTACGGGCCGAAGGCCATTGCCGTGAAGAACCAGAGTGCCTATGTCCGGCGGTTGGACTATGAGCGGGTGAAAGCCGAAGACGCGGCCCCGTTGTTTGCGCGATACATCGAGAGCAAGGATAGTCTGAGCGACGAAGAATCCAAGGCGATTGAAGACCATTTGTTTCACTACTGCGTCGAAAAGGCGGTCGAGTACAACCTTCCGGTCAAGCTCCACACGGGATACTACGCGGGGTGGGGGAACATGCACCTGCACCGCGTGCGGCAGAATGCGTCGGATCTATGCCCGATCCTGATGGCTCATCCCAAGGCCAAGTTCATCTTGATGCACATCGACTACCCCTATCAGGACGAGGCCATTTCGCTTGCCAAGAATTTTCCTAATGCCTATATCGATATGTGTTGGGCGTGGATTATCAACCCCGCCGCCGGTGTTCGCTTTGTGAGGGAGTTTCTCATGGCCGCATCGCACCGGAAACTTCTGACCTTTGGCGGCGATTATGGCCCCGTTGAGATGGTGCCGGGTCATGCGGCTATTGCCCGCAAGGGGTTAGCGCAAGCCATCGGCAGTCTTGTGAAAGAAGACTGGCTCGACTCGAAAGACGTTCCCACGGTTGTCGACTGCCTCATGCGCGGCAATGCCCACGAAATATTCGATTACGAAGGCACCCTGAAGGCCTGGCAGACCCCGGCCGGTTGACACACGAGCTATCACGGAGTGCCCGTGTGACGCTGCAAGGAGAATCCAATGTCTGTGACGAATACGCGCGGCAACACGTTGCGCGAGGTGCTCGAACGCGACGTGCTTCCGGCGGTCGAGCGTCCCTCCCGTTATCTTGGCTCGGAACTCAATTCCACGCACAAGGATCCCGGGGCCGTCGATTTGCGCGTCGCTTTGGTGTTTCCCGACCTGTATGACTTGGGTCTGGGGAACCTGGGGATCCTGATTCTCTACGCCATCTTGAACAAGCTCGACTGGTGTTGGTGCGAGCGCGCGTATGCGCCGGCCCCGGACATGGAGCGGCAACTGCGCGAACGTGGCCTGCCGATGTTCACGAACGAATCCAAGGATTCGCTGGCGGAGATGGATGTCATCGGGTTCACGCTTCAGTCGGAGCTCACGTACACGAATATTCTCAACATCATCGACTTGGCGGGCATGCCGCTTCGCACGAAAGACCGCGACGAGTCGCACCCGCTGACCATGGCCGGCGGTCCCTCGGTGTTCAACCCGGAACCGCTTGCCCCGTTCATCGACTTTTTCGTTATCGGGGAAGGCGAGGACGTCGTCCTCGAAATCGCGGAATGCCTGCGCGCGTCCAAGGGACTGCCGCGAATCGAGCGTTTGGAGGCGCTCGCGAAGATCGGCGGGGTGTACGTGCCCGAGCTGTACCCCTTCGAGACGATGCCCGATGGGCGCATCCTTCCCAAAGAAGACGCGCCCAAGATCGTCAAACGCATAGTCCAGGATCTCGACGGGGCTACTTTCCCAGTCAATTACATCGTTCCGTACACGGCGCAGGTTCACGACCGCGTCGGGCTGGAAGTCCTGCGTGGGTGCACGCAGGGGTGCCGGTTCTGCCAGGCAGGTATGGTGACGCGGCCCGTGCGCGAGCGGAGCCTGAAGAAGGTGGACGAACTCATGGCGCGAACCTTGGAGGCCACGGGGTACGAGGAAATCTCCCTGGTTTCGTTGTCTACGTGCGATTTCTCCCGCCCGCGCATGTTGGTGGAGCAAGCCGCCAAGCGCGCCGCGCAAGAGAACGTTGCCGTGTCGTTGCCGTCGCTGCGGCTCGATTCGTTTTCCGTCGAACTTGCGGACATGGTCGCGGGCGTGCGACGAAGTGGATTGACGTTTGCGCCGGAAGCTGCCACGCCCCGGTTGCGGGCAGTGATCAACAAGTGGATTCCCGATGAAGATTTGTTGCAGATGTCTTCGGAGGCATTCAAGCGCGGGTGGAACCACGTGAAGACGTATTTCATGATTGGGCTTCCCACAGAACGCGACGAAGACGTCGAGGCTATCGTGGACCTTTGCATTCGCACGTTGAAGTTGGGGCGTACCGTGAACCCCAAAGCGAAGGTGAACACGGGTGTGTCGACGTTCGTGCCCAAGCCGTTCACGCCGTTTCAGTGGGCGGAGCAGATCACGCTCGATGAAGCGTATCGACGGCAGCGCATTCTCGAAAATGGTTTCAGGCCGCACGCGGCCATTAAGTTTGGCCGGCACGAGCCGGAGACGACGTTCATCGAAGGCATGCTGTCGCGTGCGGACCGGCGCGGGGCGGACCTGATCGAAGCGGCGTGGCGCAACGGCGCGCCCCTCGAATCGTGGAACGAGCACCTCAATTTCCAGGCGTGGCTCGATGCCGTGCAGCAAACCAACTACGACGTAGCCGGGGCGTTGCGCGCCCGCGAACTTGACGAGCGCCTGCCCTGGGATCACATCGACATGATGATTCCCAAGAAGTGGTTCCAGGAAGACTGGCAGCGCGCGATGGAGTTGAAACACGCGCAAGATTGCCGCGCGGGGAAATGCCATCTTTGCGGCGTTATCTATCGCGAGCGCGATCTGTGCAAGCACATGCTCAAGCGCCAGAAGCAGGGGAGGATCGACGAGCAGGCATGGGTGCGTACCCCGTTGCCGGAATTCAAGGAGCCCGAGCCTGCGCAACGCCTGCGGGTTCGCATTGGACGAGTGGGGGAGACGCGATTCCTTTCGCACTTGGAGTTGGTGAACGCATGGATACGCGTGCTTCGTCGCGCGCGCGCCCCCATTGCGTACTCGCAGGGATTCCACGCGCACCCCAAACTCGGATTCGCGACTGCGCCGCCTGTGGGGGAAGAGTCCTTGGGAGACTACATGGAAATCACGTTGCGCGAGCGAGTCGAGCCAGGAGAGCTGTTGGCGCGCATTCAGGGGGCGTTGCCGGATGGACTGCGCGCCTTCGAGATCGCGGAAATCCCGCTTCGCGGACCAGCGCTGAAGTCGCTGACTTCGGGATACTCGTACACGTTCTATGCCGACGCGGACATGAGCCAAGTGCAGCAGCGAATTGACGAGATCCTGGGCGCGCCTCAGGTGATGGTCGAGCGCACGTCGAAGCCGAAGGAACGCGGGCGCGGCAGGCAGCGGATCGAAGTCGATATCCGCCCGATGATTCGCGTGCTTGCGTTGGCGCACTCGAACGAGGATCAGGTCGTGGTGGACGTTGAATTGGAGTCGGTGGCGGGGCGTTGCGCGAAGACGCGGGAAATCGTGGCGCTGCTGGGGCTACATCCGCTGGCCACGCGTGTGCTGAAACGCGACACCTTCTTTGCGTCCGAGCCGGTGAACACTGCGATGGCGGCGGCCCAAGAATAGACATCGCGGCGCGCTCGCCAAGAACGCGCCGCGACGGCCAATTCCGGCGGGAGTTCCTAGATGATTGCCGTGGGCAAGAAGCTCATGATGAGCTTAATGAGCGGAATGATCACCTGCAGAATCAGCATAAACGATGAGAAAAACTCGGGCATGGGATTGTCCCCTTTCCTTGATGCAACCCAAAAGGCGTGCGCCGTTCACATGCCGGAAGCATAACACATCTGAATCGCCCGTGTCTTTTCGACGAGGTGGGCAATTGTGGAGATTGCTGGCGTTTATCGCACATTCATCGCGTGTCCGCGAGGCTACGATTCCACGAGGTAATCTGCTTCGGCGGACAGAAAGCGCAGTCCAACTTCTTTGATGGCTGAATCGGGCACGCGCGCCAAGGGCGTGTAGCTGGGGTGATGGGCCGGCTTGAACGGACTGTTGCGCCGGGCGTTGTAACAGCAGATGAATCCCCAGCGTGGATTCGGCGATTTGTTCTGGTCCGAACGATGCAGCAGGTTGCCGTCGAAGAATAGCGCGTCTCCAGGCCTCATTTCACAATACACGAGCGGGCAGACTTTCTCCGCTTCCACGCAGCGCTCCGGGTCGGCTCCCGTCTGATCGCCCACCTTGATGTGGTCTATGCGGCCGATGAGATGCGACCCCTTCAGCACTTGCAGACAGCCGTTATCCTTTGTCGCGGGATCGACCGCGATGTAGCAGCTTGCCAAGAGTGGAAATAGACAATTGTCGCCGTACCAGTAGCCGTAGTCTTGGTGCCAGATCCATGCGCCGCCTACGAATGGTTCCTTCTGCATCATCTTGGAATGCCAGTGGTAGACTTCGCCGCCGAGAATCTGCTCCATGCCGGAGACAATCCGTTCGCTACGCGCAATGGTCCCCATCAGGTCGTCGCCGACATCGTTCCACAACGTGATCTTGCTTTGGCCGCCCTCGCCGTCGGCGCGGTGCATTGCCTTCTTCGCGATAGCGGGGTCTGTTCGCGCGACGCGTTGCAGGAGGTCCGTTTCCTCCGCATCGAACATGCCCTTCGCAAGGAAATAGCCGTCTTCGCGATACTGCGCCAATTGGAGATCCGTGAACATGATTGCGCTCCACCGTTGTCGTGAATTCGTTAGGACGGACACGTTTCAGCCAAGACCGCCGACATCATAGCACGAACGTGCGGCGTCTGTGTGCTATCATCTCCCCACAGACTATGAGCAAACAACAAGCACAGCGTTCCGAGCCGCATATCCCGCCCGATACGGGTATTGTGCTCGTGGATCACGGTTCGAAGCTTGCCGCCGCAAACCTCATGCTTGAAGAGGTGGCAACGCTCTTTTCCGAGGTCATGGGCGTGGCCGTTGTCGAACCGGCCCACATGGAATTGGCGGAGCCGACCATCGAGCACGCGTTCGCCAAATGTATTGCGCGGGGGGCGCGGCGCATTATCGTGCAACCGTATTTCCTCTCGCCCGGCAGGCACAGCAGGGTCGATATTCCACGGCTCACGGCCGAAGCGGCCAAGCCTTTCGCCGGGATTGAGTATGTGGTCGGAGAACCATTGGGGGTGGACGCTAATATGAATGCGATCATTCTGAGGCGGGTTCTGGAGGCGATGGAGCGCCATCGCAGGGAGGCCGGGAAAGAGCAGTGATTACCGATGCAATCGCGCGGTGGCGCGCCGCGCTGGGGGAGACGCAAGTCGATACACGCGCCGAAACCCTCGATCTCTACAGCCGAAGCACGCAGCATCACGGAACCCGGCCCGCATGCGTACTCTATCCGC
>JBAZRU010000191.1:0-10670 GCA_041662805.1 Candidatus Hydrogenedentales bacterium
TTTGCCCGGCGTTGCGTTTGACTTCAGGGCGCTCCTGAATTCTTCGAGAGAGGCGACGGGCTGCTGCGCCACTTCGGTTATCACATCTCCAGGAATAATATCGCATCGCTCCGCTGGGGAATCGGGGAGTACATCGACCACGAGGACACCCTTGGTGTTCTCTTCAAGGCCCTGCTGCTTGATTGCCTGGGGCGTGAGCGCATCAAGGCTCAGCCCAAGTATGTCGCTACCCTTGCGAGCCTTATCGACGCTGCCTGCGTACTCCGTCAATTGCACATCGACTTCGAGCGGCTTCTTATCGCGGAAGACGTTCAGCTTCACGCTCGCGCCAGGGGCCAAGGCCGAAATCTTCCCGACCAAGTCCTTGGAACTCTCAACGGGCGCACCGTTAATCTCGCGGATAACATCTTCGCTCTTGATACCGGCTCTGTCGGCAGGCGAATTGGGATGCGCCTTCCCTACATACGCGCCCTTAGCATCGGGCAGGCCCATCAACTCCGTGAAGTCCTCTACGCGCTCGGCGCCCGCCTGCTTGGCGACGTCCGCGATGTCGCTGATATCGACACCGAGGAAACATCGCGTAACCTTGCCCTTCTCAAGCAATTGGGGAACGATTTCCTTGGCCATATTGATGGGAATCGCGAACCCCAGCGAATCGGCGCCGTAGACGATGGCCGTGTTTATGCCTATCACGCGACCCTCTATGTCGCACAGGGGACCACCGCTGTTGCCGAGATTGATCGCCGCGTCGGTTTGGATGAAATTCTGGAATCGGATCGAGGGCAAGCGCAACGACTCCCGTCCCAACGCCGACACGTGGCCGAAAGAGACGGTGCCTTCAAGTTCGCGAGGATTGCCAACGGCAATCGCGAATTGTCCCACACGGATTTGGCTGGAATCTCCCAACTCCGCAACAGGAAGATCGCCGTCCGGCGTGATCTTGATCACCGCAATGTCCGTGTCTGAGTCCTGTCCGACTACCACGGCGTCATACACCTTGCCTGTGGATAACCGGACTTTGATGTTCTTGGCGCCTTCGACCACGTGGTTGTTCGTGAGAATGTGGCCTTCCTTGTCGAAGATAAAGCCCGACCCCGAGGCCATCGCGCGCGGCATCCGGCGCGGCATCTGCTCGGGAACCGGAATTCCGAAGTTCTTGAAGAACTCCTCCAAATCCTGCATTTGCTTGTCGTCCATCGGCTCTACCGTCTGTTCGGAGTCGATGTTGACCACGCATGGCCGGACTTGCTCTCCGATTCGGATGAAAGCGTCCTCCATTTCACGCAACACGGGGCTCATGGCCTGCGCGGCGCCGGCCATGGCCAGCGCAATCGCGGCAAACCACACGCTTGAACGAATCGGATTTCTCATACTCTACCTCCTTTGGCTTCGGCAGCGGCGCGAGGGTGGATGGCGCAGTGAATCATGTCTCGTATCGCCGTCTGCGTTTCTTGGTCTTCTATCTTGCCGTTGTTTCGTGTCACATAAAACGAGTCGCGTACACGTCGCGCATCCGTCACGATGCGGGCTGTTGCAATGTCCAGCCCCGCTTCGCTCATGGCGCGCGTGATGTCGTAGAGCAGACCCGTACGATCGCCTGTCTCAATGTCTATTATCGTATGATTCCTCGACGAACTGTTATCGAATTCGATCTTCGTGGGCACGGGGACGCGCGGCTGCAACAGCGCAAATAATCGCCGCAACGAACGGTCCACATGCTCTTGAACGTCTTCACCGTCCAACAATACGGACCGGAGCACCTGCTCCACCCTTCCCGTTTGCGCTGGCGTCAAAGGACGCGAGTACTTGGCGTCGCACACGCTGAAGCAATCGACCACCATTCCATCGGGCCGCGTGAACAGCGCCGCTCCATTGATGTCGATTAGCTGCGCCGAAAAGCACCCTGCTATCTTCGAGAACAATCCGTGCCGGTCACCGGTGCAAATCACCACATCGCTCAGGCCCGTGTTTTGATTGGGCCGGCACCGCAACGCCAGCCCGCTTTGACGTGCATCTTCGGCGCATTCGATGTGCAGCGCGATTTGCTCGGGCTGAAACGCCACGAAGTACCGCTGTCCAAGACCGCAAAGGTGGCTTTCCACCTCGCCGCGAAGGTCCGCGCGCGTCTGCTCGGAGACCGCTTGCGCCTTCGCCGAATGCCAGAATTCTTCGTCCGGCGATTCCGCCCGCCCAAGCAGCCGTTTCACGGTGCGAAGGTAAAGCTGCAGAAGCAATGCCCCTTTCCACTCGTTCCACACGCCTGGACCCACAGCCGACAAATCGGCATAGGAGAGCAGAAACAATCCCCGCAGGCGTTGCTCGTTCTTCATCGTTTCCGCGAAATCGCGGACGATGTCTTCGTCGTCGATATCCCGATACTGGCTCATATTGGTCATGAGGACGTGATGCTTCACCAGAAATGCAATTCGCTCTTCATCTTCCTCCTGCATTCCAATCCGCCGGCAGATCTCGTGCGTAATCCGCACGCTCTCGTCCACATGGATATCGCCTGCCGCTTTGCCGAGGTCGTGAAACAGAATCGCCATTACCAGAATGTACGGGTCCGCGAGATTCTCAAGCGCCTCGCGCAGGCACCTGCCCACCGCCCCGGGCACGTTCGCCATCTCGTTCAGTGCGTCAATCGCGCGCAACGTGTGTTCGCCTACGGGATAGGAATGGAAATCCTCATACCGTATAACATTCTGGATGGCGGCAAATTCCGGGAGGTACTTGTCCAGCAGCCCAAGCGACGCTGCCTGACGCAATGCAAACCCTGCCGAAAGCGGCTTATTGCAGATGGCCAAGAAGAATCTGCGCACAACGTCATTGGAGCGAAACGTATCGTTCACGAGGTGAAGGTTCTCGGCCACAAGCCGTTCCGAGCTGCGGCTCAACGGCGCACGGTGCCGCGCGCAAAGCCAGAAGACCTCCATCAGGCGCGCGGGATTGTGGGTAAACCAATTGCGGTCGCCGACGCCAACGTAGATCTCGTCGTTCTCGATGACATACTCCTGCGCAATGGGCATGCCCGCGTCGGGCAAGCTGGCGGAGTTTGCGTAATTGCACACGCGCGCGGCGATGCGCAGAAAGCGGCGCAAGCGCCCGGCAGCGGCATAGTAGTCTTGAAGAAAGCGGGACACGCCAAGGTGGTCCCCGTATCCCAACGCGCGCGCCAGATTCCGCTGGTGCCCAAAGGTTAGGCGGTCGTCCGTTTTCCCGGCGTGAAAGTGCATCTCGTTCCGGCAACGCCAGATGAAATCGAGCCCGTCCACAAATTCGAGGTGTTCGTCCGCGCTGATGATCCCCTGCCCCACGGCCTCATCCAACGTCGTAATTCCGTAAGACATCATCAACAGCCAAAGGGCCGTGTGAAAATCCCGAAGCCCGCCCGCGCTCTCTTTCACGTGAGGCTCCGCGGCATAGAGATCGCGATACTCTTCCTCCAACTGCTCGTAGCGGTCGTGAATCTTCTTCTCAATGAAGCGCTGGGCAAGCTCTCCGGACTGCAATTCGCGAATGAACAGTTTCAGGCGCGCGAACACGGCACTCTCGCCCGCGATAATCCGGCTTTCCAGAAACCGCGTGAATGTCACCAGGTCTTCCGAGGCGAGATCCCGGGCCTCGCGCACGCTGTGTATCGAATAGCCGACGACAAATCCGCTGTCCCACAGAAACGGAATCAAGTATCCGTTCAATTCGCGAATGCCCTCGTCGAGCGGTCCCTCGTAGATCAAGCTGATGTCGAGGTCGGAATACGGGCTCAATTCACTGCGCCCGTATCCACCCAAAGCGCACAACGCCACGCGCGAATGCACGGACCTGCGTGCGGGCAGACAACTCAACGCGAAATGGAATATGCCAAGCACCACCTCGTCCGCGATGTCCGAAAGCAAGTGCACCACATCGCTTCCCGAAGCGGCATCGTCGTGCAGGCGGCGAATCTCCGCCCGCCGCATCGCGGCAAATTCACGCGTCGCGGCCAGGCACTCCTCGCGATCCAACTCGCCTACATGCGTCTCTCCGCTGCGAGCGCGCTGAACGATTTCCTCAAACTTCGTAATCACCCTTCTCCTGCTCCGGAACCGGATACGTTGACGCTCTGTGAAGGTCGCTCGTAGGGCGGCCCAACGACTGTGGTATTCGACAAATCGACCCATCCGCGCTCGCCATTGGAAGTCCTGACTCGGGCCCAATTGCCGGAGCGGCTCTCGATCGCCACACGGTCTCCTTCGCCAAGCTCGAACCGAATTGTCTCATTCTCCCCGATGCCATAGCGCACGGGAACGCGCTCCGCTGACGCAACAGCCAACGAAAGCGGATGAGACTTTGCCCATGAGGACGTGCCAAAAGCCGCGCTCGCGAGCAACAATAGGATTGCAGCAAGCCGTGAATAGGGTATCACGCGCCACTGCCGCGCGGCCAGAACTACCCAGAAAGATAACCAACACAGCGACGCAAGGACACGAACCGTGCCCGGCGCAAGCCTGAAATGCCAAAAGAGCAGACTCTGCTCCCAAGCCGGCGGAAGGGGACGCGCAAGACGCTTCTCCGTCTTTCCCACACACGTTTCGAGATTCCGCGCCGCGGACTCGAAATGCGGCGACAAGTGCAGAGCGCGTTCGTAATTCGCAATGGCCGGACCCAACTGTTCGTTCCGATAGTAGGCATTGCCCAGATTGAAGAACACGTTTGGATCGACAACTCCGTCGCGCACCAATTGCTCGTACAAATTGATGGCCCCAGGATAATCCGCCTGTGTGTACAATTGGTTCGCGCGGTCGAACGTCTCGTTGAAGACCGTCGCGCCAAACAGCGAGAGCGCAACAAGGGCTGCGGTCATTTCTGCGCCCTCCGCTTCAGTTCTGCTTCTAAGGCATCCAGGTTCACGCTCGCCCCTTCAAGCAAGGCCGCCAATTCATCCTCGGAAAGCCGCGTCGATGCGTACTGCGCGCGTTCGCAACTCCGCAACACCTTTACGAGCGCAGTCGCCACATCGGTGGGCGCCGCCTGGGAGTCCAGGAGTTGCTGTGCATCTATCGACGTCATTCCCGCCTCGGGCACGTTGAATTTGTCCGCGATGAAGCCCGCGACCGCTTTGAACAAGGCGGCGGCGGGTTCCCGCGAATCGCGCACACCCTCAAGCGCCTTCTTGACGCGCGACCGCGCGCGATAGGAGCGGGCAAACCCCGAATCCGTTGCCAAGCGCCGTCTCCTCCCAAGCAACATGGCGAGGGCTGCATAAACCGCCGGCGGTGCGACGAGCGCAAGAGAAGTCGAAACAGTAGACGAGCCGCTACGTTTCAGCGGCCCGGGATCGTTGACGATCGAGACGATGTCGTCGGCGAGGAGTTGCACGTTCTCGGTATCGTCGCCGGCTCCCGATACCCCTTTGTGTTCGGGCTCCGCGGACGGCACGACTTCCAGTTCGAGCGCGCTTGTCTTCGCCGTTTCGTATGCGCCTGTCTCCGGATCGAAGTAGCAGTATTCGATCTCCGGGATAGTCTTCTTGCCCGATTCGATTGCGGTTATCGGAAAGACGAAACGCTGGTCGACACCCGCGCCCACGCCCGCGATTTGGTTTCCATTGTCCTTCTCCAAATCCCCCACATAGGCCCAATCCATGGCAGGGAGCTTGGGTGCGCCAATCCCATTGGGATTGCCATTGCCGAAGACGCGCACAATCAGCTTTACAGGAACCCCTTGAATGGTGCGCGCTTTGTCCAGATTCGCCTCGACCTGAAACGTGCCGACCGATCCGCTAAACGCTGGAGGCTGATCCGGCAATGGTTTCACGTGCACCGTGATCGGCTTCGACGTGAGTTCCACGTGAACGGGCCGGTACCCCCGCACCCCCAATGTCCCCTGCCAGCCCCACGCGCTAATCTCAAGGTCTCCGACCGTCGTTGGAAACAAGGTCTGCTTGTAGTAATGCGCTTCGTATTCGCGCCCATTTATCGTGCGGGTCTCAGGCGGGCCGGTTTCCTCGGGTTCGCGCGGCAACGCATAGAATCCCGTCAGCTCGGGCAACGACGTGACCAGTTCGTTGGGATTGACGTTGTACGGCGAAGTCATGCGCATGAAGACCAGCGTCAAGACGATCGGCTGCCCCTGATAGGCTTCCGCCTTATCCACCTCGGCGGAGATAGACATCAAGTCTTCCACGCTGATTTCGGACTCGTCCTCCGGGGAAGAGTCGGAGGACGGCGGAGCCATTCCGCGCCGGGCAGTTGGGCGAGGCAGCGTCTGACCACGCGGACGTTGAGTAGCCGCGGACTCACTCACCGCTATCGTGAGCGAGTTGCTCGCGATATCTTTCCCATCGACGCTTACGGTGGCGGGAGGTATCGTCAAGGTTCCCGCGGTCGCCGCTTGCGCCTTGAAAGTCAACACGTTTGTTTGGGATACACGCCCATTGACTGCACTCATCCCCGTGGAACTTGAAAAGGGACGACCCTCGATGGCCAACCCGTCCGCTTCCGGCAGTGTGACGCTGTCAACGCCGCCTCCCGATACACGGATAGTCAGCACGAAAGTCTCGCCAATTCCTACGGTATCCCGATCCGCTTCCAGCACGACCTTGGCCGCATCCTGTGCGGCCGCCGTGAACAAGAGCGAAATGATAAGGGCCATCATGCGCCTGGAGACCATTACCACCAGTCTCCCTTCGGCCTCGAATCCCTCGTGCCTCGCCGCATCTCCATCTGTTCGCGCTGGTCCTGATCGTCGAGCGATTGCAGCAGCGCTTCCACCGCCTGCATGTCCTTGGCGTCCGGCGCATCTTCAGCTTGGGCTTCGGCAGCCTGATTCTCCTCCGGCTGCGCAGCGGCATTTTCCTTGTCCTGCGCCTCCTGCTCGGACTGTTGCTGCTCTTTCTGGTCGGGCTTATCGGGCTGCTTCTGATCTTCCTGCTGCTGTTCCGCCTGGTCCTTCTTCTCCTCGGACTCGCTCTTGGACTGTTGTTGCTCGTCCTGCTTTTCAGGCTGCTGTTCCTGCTGCTCCCCGCCGCTTTCTTGCTTCTCTTCCTGGTCTTTCTTTTCGCCTTCCTTCTGCTCTTCCTTCTCGCCAGGCTGCTGCTGGTCTTGCTCGGGCGGCTTCTGGAGCATCTTCTTCAACAGATAGCGCATGTGATCCAGATTCGTCTGGGCATCCTTGTTACCGGGGTCGTTGGCAAGGATTTCCTCGTACGATTTAATGGACTCCTCGAACGCCCCGGCTACCGCCTTCTGGTCCGCGGCGGGGTCCATGCTGATAGCCTGCTGTGCGATGGAATTGGCCCGGTTGAACAGCGCACTTCGGCGAATGGCAGGACTGTCGCTCATTTGCGCCTTTTCGAACGAGGCCTTTGCTTCATTGAAGACTTCCGTACCGGCGGTCTTGGCCCCCGACTTCGCGTCATCCGTGCCTTTGGAATATTGAGCGCAACCAAGATTGTGGTACAGCACGTCCGACTCGGGGTTCTCGATCTGCAGTTCGCGATAGGCATCGAGCGCGGCCTGCGATTCACCGTTGCGCAGCTTCGCATTGGCGTCGTTAAGCTTGTCCACGAAACTCTCGGAGCGCGCGGTGCACGAAGTCACAAGGGCAATGAGAATCCACGCCGCTTTACGCATACTCGCCTCCACGTGGGGCCGCCGCCATTCGGCGCAGCCGCCGGCTTCGCAGCCACGGCAGCACAATCAGCCAAACGCCTTCGGCGCCGAAACAAGCGATGGCCGCGGCGAGTGGCCATTGGTACCGGTTGACCAATCGCAAGCGCACGTCGCCGCTCACGTCGCGCGCCGACAGAACCTCGAACCGCTTGAACAACTCCTGAATATCCGACGTGTCTACCCGTGATCGCGTGTAGGCGCCGTTACCGGCTAACGCAATCTTCTGTAAGGTCTCCTCATCGAGCACCGAGAAATGCTTCGCGGTGCGCTCGGCTCCTTTGAGATACTTCGTCATCCAATCGGGGACTTCTACTTCCGCTCTCCGCGGATCGCCCACGCCAATGACGAAGATGCGGGCATATTTCGCTGCCTCCTCGGCCTTCTTCACCGCATCGCCGGAGACTTGTTCACCGTCTGAAATGAGCAAGATCGCTCGCGAACCACGCCCGCCCTCGCCGCCTTCGGAGTCTTCGGTCTTCAATAACTCGATTGCGCTGTCGAGCGCCGCCGCAATGTCCGTGCCCTTCTTGCTGATCGTGTCCGTGTCAACGGTCTTCAACACAGACTTGAAGTAACCGTGGTCCACAGTAAGCGGACTCTGCAGCTCGGCAGAACCCGCAAATGCAATCAAGGCGAACCGGTCGCCCGCCGCCGTTTCAAGCAGCGTATTAATCTTTTGCTTGGCCCGCTCCAAGCGGTTGGGAAGCGGATTCTGCGCGCGCATGCTGTCGGACGTGTCGAGCACAATCACGATATCGCGGCTTACGCGGCGAATCTCTTTCCATGATTGTCCCCAGTGCGGCTGAAGAAACACGAGTACCATGAAGAAGCTGCCGAGCGCGGTCAGCCAGAAAAGCGGTTTGCGCGAAGATGCCTCATAGCCGGGCATGAGACGCGGGGCCAACCGCGCCTCCACGAAGCGGTGCAAGCGCGCGGCCCTGCGGCGTTCCAGCCATATCAACATGGCGACGATCCCCGCGAGGACAATCGCGGAACCGATTATCCACCAGGGTACGTATCGCGAAGCTATGCCAAACCCAAATGCCATTGCCAGACCTATGGTCTCGGTTCAAACCAAAGCCGCCGCCCAAACACCGACATCAACATGACAAGTGTCCCGGCAACGGCCCACGGCATGAACGCATCTTTATATTCGTAATAATCCCCGAGGTCCACCTTCGTGGTCTCAAGGGCATTGATTTCATCGTAGGCGCCCTTCAGCGATTCGACGTCCGTGGCACGATAGAACTTACCGCCGGACATTTCCGCGATGCGCCGCAGCGATTCTTCATCAATAGGCAAACGCGCAGTCTGGACACTCGTGCCAAAGATCCCTTCAACGGGGACAAGCACGTCGTCTGTAGACCCTGCGGCAATCGTATAGATGCGGACTCCGTATTCCTTCGCCAACTGGGCCGCCGTGATCGGGTCCAACTCCCCCGCATTGTTGCGACCGTCCGTCAACAAGATGATGATCTTCGCTTTGGCCTCGGACTTGCGCAGCTTGTTCACCCCAAGACCAATCGCAGACCCTATTGCCGTACCGTTCTTCTTCGTCTGGCCAGAGCCTTCGATTTGGGCCCGCTCCAAATCGCGCTTGAGGATCTCGTAATCCAAGGTGAGCGGGGTCTGTGTCCAGGCATAGCCTGCGTAGAGGATCAGTCCAAGCCGGTCCAGGCCATAGCGATCCGTGGGCACATTCTTGCGACTCTCGATGAAATCCCGGACCGCCTGTTTCGTCACGTCGAGCCGGTTCAAACTCTGGCCCTGCAGCACGAAATCCGAAACGCGCATGCTCCCGGACACGTCCACGCACAGCATGATATCCACGATGTCGGCGCTATCCTTCTGCACCGCCAAGCCCTTGATTGGGCGCGCCAAGGCCACGACGAGCAGGCACAAAGCCAACGCGCGAAGAATCGCGGGCAAGCGCCGCAGCATGACGCGCGTCCCGCCGGAAACGCGTTTCAAGGATTCGCCGGTGGAGAGACTCACCGCGCCAGGCGCATGGGCTGCCAATTCAATCGCGCAAAGAAGGGCCACGCCCGCAAGCAGAATGAGCGCCATCGGATTCATGAGGCCATGGAACATGTACGCTTCGAAGAGCCTCATGCCACGCGCTCCTCGGACGTCTGCTCCGGCTTCGGCTTTGTCTCGTCCACGAATCGCAGTACTTCCGCGAAGCTGCGGTCCATCTCATCGACCGTAGGATCGTAGCGCGCAAATTTCACGCGGTCGCAGTGCCGCAAAAAACTTGCCAACAGGCGCTGCTGCTCTTCGCTGAAGACGTGCTTGTTCGAGGCTTCGGCTAGAAACTCCGGCGTCGTCTGTTCCGGCGCGTGCACGCTGAAGCAGTCTTCAATGTAGTGACGCAAGATCGACGACAACTCGACGTAATACAAGTTCGACCGGCCCGCCTGCGGTAGCTTGCGCTCATCCAATTCACGCAGTCGTTGGTACGCCACTTCCCACGGCGGCAACGGCGGCGCGGCCCGCATCACACGTTGACGCCTGCGCGCAAACCACCACACAAGGCCTGCAAGCGCCACGGCAAGAAGCGACACCAGCGCCCAGAACTCCCACCTGCGCCACAGCGGCAACGGTAGGTCCACCGGTTCCGCGGCCGAAACGAAGCGTTCCGCTTCTTCCTGCTCTTCGGGCGTCAGGTCGCGAACGCGCACTGCGGGTGAAGCCACCGTTATCGCTTCGCCATCCACCACCACCGTGACCGGACTGATCGGATAATCCCCTGTCAGAATGGGATCGAGGACGTAGGTCTCCGTGACTTGCTTGCGGTCGTTGTCCAGAGCGGTCGTCGTGAAGTTGGGCTGGCCGTATACTTCCAGGCCTCCAAACTTTCCGACCATGTGCGGAATCTTGACATCCGCGGCGGCGGGCGCATCGACGGTTATCGTGAACCGCGTCTGCTTGTGAAATGGGATTTCTGGGGGGTCGAGCATTACGCGGACCTGCGCATTGGCGCTCGCTCCTTGCGCCGTCGCGGGTCCCGAAGGCTGGGTC
>JBAZRU010000192.1:0-10668 GCA_041662805.1 Candidatus Hydrogenedentales bacterium
GAGCCCCGCACTACCCACCTCCTCGTCTCGACGGAACGGGCCGGCGCCATGGTGCTCCTGCGACTGGACGCGGTCGATGGGTGCGATCTGGACGTGCGAGCCTGTGGAATGCGCATCAACGCGGCTTCGTGACCGGCAACATCGCCCAAGGCAGCACGCGCTAGCGCACTCAGGCTTCCGCGTCGGGACTGATGTCCAGAAGCGGCGCCAGTTTCTCTTCCAGTTCGACGCGAAGAGCAGCGAGCTTAATGTCGTTCAGCCCCAGGGCATGGGCCGATGGGTGCGTGCTCAGCGAGACAGCTTCCTCGCCTGTTCCGAAGCCGGAGACTTCGGCGATCATCTCGGCGAGCGCGACGGAATGCACCATGGGAATGAGATTGGCGGCCGGCGTGGATTCCGGGGACTTGTGGCAAAACGTGGTAGTGATGAAGTCGGAGGGCAGCTTCCATTTCGACGTGACGTGGAGTCCGATAAACGGGGCAAGTCTCGACTCAACCTCAAGCAAGAGTTTCGGATTGTCGCGCAGCCCCGATAGTGGCCCCCTGTACCGGCTGCTGACGATTTCGAGTATGACCAGCTTTCCCACGTCATGCACGAGACCGGCGACGAAGAAAGACTCCGAGCAGGGCAAAGCCAGAACATGCGCAAGCTCGGAAGCGCAGTGCGCCGTTGCGAGCGCGTGGCGCCAGAGCATACGCATGCGTTCGCGAAACAGCGCGTTCCCCGTAATGTAGAGATTGCCGTTTGCCACAACCTGCACGGCGTTCGATATCGTCTTCAGGCCCAACCGCGCGCACGCGGCCTTGATGTCGGTAATCGACTGTAACCCGCCGTAGGTCACGCTGTTTGCCAAGCGAAGCAGTTTTATGGCAAGTGTCTGGTCCTCGCTCACGATGGCGGCAAGGTCGGCCAAAGTCACATTGGCATCGCGAACCATGGCCAGGATTCGTTGCGAGAACTCCGGAAGCACAGGCAAATTCTCGATGGTCTTGGGCATGTCGGCGAGAATGGCGCCCGTGATGGAAACAGGTTGGGCGATATATCGAATGTCCTCCCAGCCGGGGACTGGCGCCGCCGGCTGATCCAAATCGCCTCTCAGGACTATTGGGTTCAGGCACTTGCCACAGGGGGCAAGACGAATCCCGCCGCCTCCCGCGAGTTCGCTACCCAGTTCGCCACCACAATACGGGCATGTAATCATCACTAGTGCTTTCTCAATGGGTCATGGCCAGAATCTGTCGCAATGGACGCGTATCGATAATGCGCGGCGTTTGACGTAAGGCTTCTTCGAACGTCGTGAACCCGCGGATAACCTTGGCGATGGCGTCCTCGCGCATGCTGATGAGACCCGTGGTGTCGGTGCTGATCTTGCGAATCTCGAACGCGGGGCGCTTCAGGAGGATTGCCGCGCGGACCTCCTCGTTCAGAATCAACAATTCGTACACCGCGATACGTCCGTAGTAGCCGGTGTAGTTGCAGTGCTTGCATCCGGTGCCGCGCTTGAACTCGAATTCCCGCACGTCTTCGACGCGAAGGCTCAACCGATCCAGTTCGCGGACTTGCGGGATATAGGGCGCGGCACAGTGCGAACAAATGCGGCGAAGCAGCCGTTGCGCCAGGACCGAGATCACGGTGGACGAGATAAGAAAGGTCTCGATATCCATGTCGATAAGGCGAAGCAAACCGCCAATCGTGTCTTCGGTGTGGAACGTCGAATACACCTTGTGGCCGGTGAGCGCGGCCTGGATGGCCGTCTCGGCGCTAATCCGGTCGCGTATTTCGCCGAGGACGATGATGTCGGGATCCTGGCGGACGATCTCGCGCAGGGTGCTCTCGAAGGTGCGGCCCACCTTGTCGTATATTGAGCACTGGATGAGCCCGTCGATCATGTATTCGACAGGGTCTTCCGCCGTGATCACCTTCACGTCGATCTTGTTGCTGTATTCGAGGCTGCTGTACAACGTCGTGGTTTTTCCTGAGCCGGTTGGTCCCGTAATCAGCACGACTCCCGTCGGCATATCGAGGACATCGTCGCGGAATCGCTCCAACATCGTGGGGTTCATGCCCAATTCATCCAGGCTCACGAGTCCGGACTGCTTGTTGAGCAAACGCAATACAACGCACTCGCCGTGCACGGTGACATACACGGAGAGGCGGAGGTCGAACTCGCGTCCGTCCAGCTCGAATAGAAAGCGCCCGCCTTCGTGGCGTTGGTGTTCGGTGATGTTGCACTCCGCCAGAATCTTGATGCGCGAAACGATCTTGGGCAGCAGGTCGCGCGGGAGATCAGTCTTGTAGACCAGCACGCCGTCAATTCGGTACCGCAAGCGAATACGGTCCGACATCGGCTCGATATGAATATCGCTGGCGCGGTCCGCGATGGCTTGCCCCAGGATGTGATCGACCAGCTTGGTAATGGAATCCTCGGACGTCTCCACGGCCTGCGCCCGGCTCTTGTCGCGGTCCGTCCGGTATTGGCGAAAATCCTCAATGGCCTGCCGCAGAGCATCTACCGGACCAAGGGCAAGCGCATATTCATCCTTGTATAATTCGTGAACCGCCGCCAGCGTGTTTTCGTCTTGCAGATCGGTCACAACGACGGTCGTAATTCCCGAGTCGCTCTTGCTGAATGGAATGAACTGATTGCGCTGCAAGTAGTCGGGAGAAACACCGCGGATCAGCCCAGAATCGATGATGGAAAACTCCGGCTCGATATAGGGCACGCCAGCCTGCGTCGCGAGGTTGCGCAGCAGCGTTCGCTCGGTGATGGCCCCGGTGGCGATCAGCGCCGCGCCGAGTTTGATTCCCTTTTCCTTTTGCGTGGCCAGCGCGGTGTCGAGACTCTCTTTGGTGATCAAGCCTTGCTCGACGAGCATTTCGCCCAAGCGCATGCCGCTGCCGTGTTTCTTGATGGTGTCGGCAATGCTGCGCTTGCTTGCATACCCCAACTCGATAAGGATGTCTCCAAGCTGGCGGGGTTGCTCGAGCAATTGCTGGACACGCAACGCCTTTTCCAGTTGCTGCGCGGTGAGCACGCCGTCGCGCAACAGCGCCTCCCCCAGAAGCGACGCCTGTCGAGGCTTTTCGTGCGAGACCCCCATGCCAAGACCTCCTTAGCCGCGTTTGCGGCAACGGACATCATAGCAAATGGAGAAGCACTTGCGGCAAACTGCGCCGCCGCGGCGAATGAGTGTGGGGAGACTAATTAAGCCCCGTAGATGGGAATCGGCGGACGGGAACTCCACTGGCCCGAGGTGAAATCCGGAAAGTCGAGCGTCTTTCCTTCCGCAACGGACTGGACCGACAACGGTACGATGGCGCTCCACACGGCCGCGTCGTAGACGTCTTGCGGGGGGACGCCTCGATTCTTCACGGCCTTGACGAACTCGTACACGGTGATGTAGTCGGAACCTCCGTGGCCGCCGTTCTTGGACGCCTCGGCTTCGAGGCCCGTCCACAGCGGATGCGCGTACTTTTCCAGATACGGATCGAACGATTCGAACGCGTCGGCCTTGGGCGACATCCCCTCGATGCAGATCTGCCTGGAGGATCCGATGTGCATCCCTTTCGTTCCGTTGAGGCGCAAGATCAGGTCATACGGGCGCGGCGTGCACAAATCGAAGTAGAGGACAACGGTCAGCCCATTGGCCGTTTCGAGCAGCGTGGTGTTGATGTCGCCCAACGCGTAGGTCTTTTTCGCGAGCGGGTGGTCCGGCCCGAACTTGTTCGCGGCGTAGTTATTGAGTCCGCGCGACTTCGTGCTTCGGCTGGTGATGCGCGTAAACCGGTCGCCCCGGTTGATGTTGAACCATTGCGCGATGGGGCCGATGGGGTGCGTCGGGTACAGGTTGCCGTTCAGATTCTCCGCGTGTTTGCCGCGCCACGTGAGCTCTCCGGAATCGGTGAACATCAGGAACCGGCAATCGTGCTGGTACCCCGCTTCCGCGTGGAGCAATTCGCCGAAAACGTTCTCGCGAACCATGCGCAGCAAGGTCAGCGCTTCGCGGAAGTAACAGACGTTCTCCAGCATCATGCACGGCACGCCGGTCTCCTCGGACACGCGGACCAGTTCGTGGCATTCCTCTAGCGTCAACGCAACCGGCACTTCCGAGGCCGCGTATTTACCGGCACGCATGGCCGCCACGCAGACGGGCGTATGCCATTCCCAATACGTGGCGCACACTACGGCGTCCAGATCGTCGCGGGCGACAAGGCGTTCGTAATCGCGCTCACCGTTGGTGTAGACATCGGGGCGATTGCCGCGCGCCTTCTCGACAGTCGCTTGGGCATTCGCCGCACGGTCGGGCACGAGGTCGCCCACGGCGAGCACGTCCACATACGGAATCTGCAGCAGGGCGGCAAGGAGCGCCGTTCCGCGATTGCCCACTCCGACGATCCCCACGCGCACGCGTTCGCGCGGAGGCGGCTCGGTCTGAGCGATGGCCGCTTGGCCAAGGAGTACCGAAGCAGCGCCCGCGGCCGCGCTTGTTTGCATAAAGGAACGTCGCGATAGAATCTGCCCGGACTCGCTCATGGTCAGCACCTCCGTCGTTTTGCAGCATTATGGCAAAAAGGCGCGGGGGGTGGTCACCCCCAAAATTCTGACGATTCAAGGGGGGTGTAGGCATCGCCACGGTCGACGCGCGCCTTGCTTCACCCAATCGGATGGCGAAGAGGGCCGCGCGGATGGGGCCGCTGGTGCAGAAGGCGGAGATTTTGCCAAGGTTTGTCCTTCCAGCATAGTGTGCGGTCCTGACCCGGCAGTACTCCGGGTGGGGTGAGCACCCCCTCTGTAATTTGACGGTTCAAGGGGGGGTGCAGTCGCCGCTACGGTCGACGAGCGTGCCTTGCGTCAACCAACCGGACGGCGAAAAGGCTTCCACAGGCGTCACCGATGGCACCGATTTCGTCACCGCCTGTCACCCCGCATCGCGTGCGTTCCTTCCCCGGCAGTTCGCCGGGTAGGGTGACCACCCCCCGTAGTTTGACGATTCAAGGGGTACCGTCTCTCGGCCAGACCTCAGTTGTCGCGATTCCCCGGCGTCTGGGAATACCACGCCCCGAGGGAATCCCCTCAAGAGAATCCCCCTATATATGGGTCAGTTCGTTGCACTGAGGAGTCCGAGGTATGGGGAAGAAGAAGAGCCATTAACAGGATGCCCACGATATCAGGATGGAATTGTCAGAAAGTTGCATCGTGTGCCGTCATGCGGGTGGCCGTTTCACCGAAACGTCCTCAGTTTGTCAATGCCGCCACTCACGCCACTTTCCATTGTCCATTGTCTCAGTAGAGCGGTCGTCTCAAGATTTCCAGCACGAAAGCTGTCTGTGCCAGACTCAGAATTGTGGCAACGAGCCCAAACAGGGAGTGGCCCGCTTTGCGCTTTGCGATGGCGGCGGAGAAATAGACGGCGTTAAGTGGAAGGGAGACAATCGCGAACAGCGCTAGCAGTGCGTAGATCGGCGGCACGGGCGCCCACGGATGGAGCAGCGTTGGATAAGCCGAGAAAATGAGCGCCGCGTTGAGGCACGATGCCAGAGCAATGCTTGGCCCAACGCGAAGGGCCTTTCCAATCGTTTGCTCCATCGTCATCCTGAAGCCTCCGAACTCGGCCGCAATCTGCGTCTACCCTGCGCCGCGCTCGGCGATCGCGGCGCTACTCAGATGCGCGCTTTGTCGCGTGATTTGCTGGGGAATTCCCCAGTATCCAAACTCCCGTGAAATTTCCCATCTGAGGTATCGCGTGCACTAAGTAACCATAGTAGTTCTATTGGACCACCGTCAAACCAATTGGGGGGCGGATACAAGGGGGCTGTCTCTCGGCCAGCCCTCAGTCATCGCGAGTCCGGCTTCAGGGAAGATCACCTCGGGGGAATCCCTCTATATATAAAGGGAAGTTCGTTGCACTGGTGGCGGCCGGGAAAAGAGGAGTTAACAAGGATGCACAGGATAAACAGGATGGAACCTCTATTTCCCCAAAGCGGCGTTGAGGGTCAAGATTGGCGCGGCAACAGCCACGAAGATAGCGCGTTGCGGAAGACCTCCACGCACCCTACGGGCTCAACTTCATTCACTTGCGGCAAGTCCATCGACTCAAACCTATAACGGCCATCCAAATGTCGCCGTCTCCTTGATCGAAGTAACCGTCCAGACCGAAGTACATGGAGTAGAGATCCTTGTTCCGCGTCCTTTGCCAGAGCTTTGCCAGAGCTTTGCAATGGCTTTATGCCTGGTCGATACGATGAAAGAGATAAGCCGAGTGGCAAAGACGAAACTAAGACGGGGCAAAATCATGAAATCAAGCGCAAGAGACAAGGCAGAAGGCAAGATCCACCAAGCGAAAGGCAAAATCAAGGAGGCTGTCGGGGAATTGGTCGGGGATCGCGACTTGAAAGTCGAAGGCAAAGACGAAAACTTAGGCGGGAAAGTTCAAGAGAAGGTCGGCCACGTCAAGAAAGTGCTTGGCAAGTAAAAGAGTTCTTGGGCTACTTGCAGTAGAAACAAGATCCAAAGTCAGAAGGAAGGTGTGCTGGCGGGTGACTGACAATTAGCAGGTACGCCTTCGGTGCTATTCGACGCGGTCGCCGTCATCCTGTCCGACGAAGGCGCAAAGCATTGTAGATGGAAAGCGCCGCGACCGAATTCGTGGCTCAGGCCTGCACATGTAAGAAGGCCGGAGCAATACGGACGAAGGCAAAGCTATTCGGATGGGGGTTTAGCCCCATGCATCGGAAGAAGCTGACTTCCTCTCTAAGAACGGTGGAAATGACTGGGCACGGGCCTGGAACAGCCCGGGAGGATTCATACGCATTCCCCTGTTCGCGGGCATACTCGAAAGGGAGTAGGTTGCTATGATCTCACCTAGGCGAGGCTTCACCCTAATTGAGTTACTGGTTGTCATTGCCATCATCGGCATCCTGGCCGCGATCTTGCTTCCTGCTCTGGCGCGTGCACGCGAGGCCGCACGACGTGCAAGTTGCCAGAATAATCTCAAGCAATTCGGCTTGGTCCTGAAAATGTATAGCGGTGAGGCCCAAGGGGGATTGTCCCCGCCCATTAAGCACCGTAGTGGAGACACTTGCGAATCCTTCCTGCTGGGATTCGCTGTCCAGGGAGATGCCATATACCCGGAGTATCTCTCTGACGCCGCTATCCTCGTTTGCCCTTCCGACGTGAACGGGGGTCCGGAACTTGAAAGGGGACGGTGGAACTGCGGGGAGAATCCGGACGGGCCCATTTGTCCGTGCCGGTTCGATACGCTTTCCTACTTGTATCAACCTCTCGTCATTGAGGACAAGCATTATATGTCCGCAGGCCTGGATAGTAACGACGTGAGCGCCGATATGAGCTATGTCGATCCCGGTTTCTTGAACGCGTTGCTCGCGTTCGCCATCAGAATCGCGGCAGGCGACATCGGCGGCATTGATGACGACATTACGTTCGTTCATGGCTCGTTGGGTGAACTCACAGTCTTCCGCATGCGTGAGGGGATAGAACGGTTTCTTGTTTCCGACATCAACAACCCCGCGGCCAGTTCACGCGCCCAGAGCGAGATTGCCGTACAGTACGATTCCCTCGCCGCGACCTCAACCGAATTCAATCATGTTCCAGGCGGCGCCAATGTGCTGTACATGGATGGGCACGTCACGTTCATCCGGTACCCAGGCACCTTCCCTGTGACACGGGTCTGGAGCATCCTCGGCGCGAACATACTGGAGAGTCTCTAGGAGCGCGCGCCGAAAAGTCTGGCCATGGAGGAACATGGGGCCATGGCGTGCACATGGGATGCGCAAAGGACTGGATCTCCACACCTGCACGAGGAAGGGACGGCATGATTCACCGCATTATGAATACATGGCGGCCGGAGCGTTTCCACTATCATCACCGACTGGCTCGCGTCAGCGACCACTTCGAGGGCTGGTACATCAAGATCGTCGACCCTGGTGACGAGCAACCTTACGCCATCATTCCGGGGGTGTTTCTGGGCCAGGACCGCCATGCTTTCATCCAGGTGCTTGACGGGCGCACGGGTACAGGCCGTTATCATCGATTCGCCCTGGAGCAGTTCACCGCCTCGCGGGACACGTTCGATGTGCGCATCGGCCCAAACCGTTTCCATGCGGGGGGATTCACGTTGGACCTGGATCGGACAGATGCGGCAGGAGAACAGCGCGTCAAGGGGGAGATAGAGATGGGTGAACTGACGCCGTGGCCTGTGACGTTTTTCTCGCCGGGGGTTATGGGGCCGTACTCGTTTATCCCGTTCATGCAGTGCAACCACGGGATTTTGAGTATGGACCATGGATTGATGGGCTTCCTGAACGTGGATGGCAGGGAGACACGCTATGATGGCGGACGCGGCTATATGGAGAAGGACTGGGGGAAGGCCTTTCCAGAAGGTTATGCGTGGACCCAGAGCAATCATTTTGATCGCTGTGGTATCTGCGTAACAGCGTCGGTTGCGACGATACCGTGGGTGACGGGAGAGTTTCGAGGGTTTCTGGTGGGCTTCTTAATAGATGGCGAGCTCCACCGTTTCATGACATACAACGGGGGAGTCATCGAGGCACTCACCGTCTGTGAAAGACAATTGCGCTTGACCATTCGAAACCGCACGCATCGGCATGAGGTGGATTCGGAGAAGAGTGAAGGGGGGATGTTGATGGCGCCGTACGAGCGGCAGATGCTCGAGCGGGTGGCCGAAACGATGACGTCGATTATCCGTCTGCGTTTCACGACCCTCAACGGAGAAGAACGGTACTCGGGAACCGGGCGGAATGCCTGCCTCGAGATTCAGGGAAACCTGGAAAAAGTTCTGGATGGTCAGCCGGGAATGGACAAAAGCGATTGACCTTGCGCGGCAGCGCTGGACTACTTCGCACGTGCACATGCTTACTGCAATTGATGGCAGGTCGCTTTGGCAACGCGAATGGTTCGACCATTGGTCGCGTTCGGCGATCGCGGCGCTACTGAGAACGTCGCCGTCTACGTCTACCCCGCCCGGCACGGAGACCGGGCGCTACTTAAGACGTTGCGGCGCTACTGGCTGAACAAGGCCTCCACGAACTCGCGCGCGTTGAACGGTTGCAGGTCTTCGATGGATTCGCCGATGCCGATGAGCTTGATGGGGATACCGAGTTGCTTTTGGATAGCGACGGCGATGCCGCCTTTGGCGGTGCCATCGAGCTTGGTCAACACGATACCTGTGACGTGGAGCGACTCCGTGAATACCTTGGCTTGCTGCAACCCGTTTTGGCCGGTGGTGGCGTCGAGCACAAGCAGGACTTCGTGCGGCGCGCCGGGAATGCGCTTGGCCACGACGCG
Source organism: Candidatus Hydrogenedentales bacterium (assembly GCA_041662805.1). GTDB lineage: Bacteria > Hydrogenedentota > Hydrogenedentia > Hydrogenedentales > SLHB01 > JAIBAQ01. The sequence goes on from JBAZRU010000192.1 coordinate 9,326, forward strand.
TTGAATCTTCTTCATCTCTTCCATGAGATTGACCTTGGTGTGCAGGCGGCCCGCCGTGTCGATGAGCAGGTTGTCGATGTTGCGCGAGGCGGCGGCGTCAGCGGCGTCGAAAGCGACCGCGGCGGGGTCCGCGCCATCCTTGTGTTTGATGATGGGCACATTGGCGCGTTCGCTCCAAATCGTGAGCTGCTCGACGGCCGCCGCGCGAAACGTGTCTGCCGCGCCGAGCATTACGGTCTTGCCCTCGGCCTTGAGGCGCGCGGCGAGTTTGCCCGTAGTCGTCGTTTTGCCGGAACCGTTGACGCCGGCGATCAGGGTAACGTGCGTGCCGCCGTCGGGCGCGTCCCAATGGAGCACGTGATCGCCCGGATCCAGGATCGTGATTAGCTCCTCTTTCAGCGCCAGCAAAAACTCCTCCGGACCGTTGATGCGGCGCTCACGGGCAATGCGGCGCATGTCCGCGATGATGGAGAGCGTTGTTTCGACGCCGAGGTCGCCCTCGATCAAAATCTGCTCCAACTCTTCCAGGAGATCATCATCGACGGCGGAGCGCCCGGTGAAGACGCGCCGTACGTTGTCGACTAAACTCACGCGGGTCTTCGTCAGACGCTCGCGCAATCTGCTGAAGAAGCCCTTCTTCTCTTCGGCCATTCGGCAATATCCTTAGACGTTTCTCTGTGTATGAGATAGAAGGCGCAAGCCCGCGAGTGCAGGCTTGCGCCGTCGAAGCGGGTATCCCGCAAATTCTGTCGCTAGCTGTTTTCGGCGGCTCTCCGCTTTTCGTATTCGGCGATGATCTGTTGCGCCACGTGTTCGGGCACTTCTTCGTAGTGATCGAACTTCAAGGTGTAGCTGCCGCGTCCGCCGGTGCGGCTGCGAAGCTCGGTGGAGTATCGCAACACTTCCGATTCGGGGACGATTGCCTTAATGCACTGGCGCCCCGGACCTGCCGGTTCCATGCCGAGGATGCGTCCGCGCTTGCTGTTGAGGTCGCCGTTGATGTCGCCCATGTACTCGTCGGGGATCACGACTTCGATTTGCATGATGGGTTCAAGCAGGCAAGGCCGCGCTTCGCGGATACCTTTTTGAATGGCCATGGAAGCGGCAATCTTGAAGGCCATTTCCGACGAATCCACGTCGTGGTACGATCCGAAGAACAGATCGACGATAACGTCGACTACCGGATACCCGGCGATAACGCCTTTTTCCAAAGCGTCCGAGCAACCCTTGTCGACGTGCGGGATGTACTGCTTGGGAACGACACCGCCCACGACGCTGTCCACGAACTTGTAGCCTTCGCCGCGCACGTTGGGCGAGATGCGCAGATGCACGTCTCCATACTG
>JBAZRU010000193.1:0-10641 GCA_041662805.1 Candidatus Hydrogenedentales bacterium
GTCTTCGCTGTGATTTGTACGTTGCTCTTCGCATATCCATCGGTGAGAAAGAGGCTAAGATGGACTTATTGCGTCCTTCTCTTATCGCTACTATTCACGGTAATGATGCGCAAATGCATGTCTCAGTTGTTTCACGCGACGTTCGAGCCAAGGGCCAAATTCAACCACACTTACCCTACGTTTGAGGCAGTTAAGCATTCCTTAACTGGCGCTAAGAGGTTCTTCTATCTTCCCCTCGTAAATGCTGTCGAAGCGGGTCATGGGAGCACTGCACTCTTTCTCGGCTATGCTTCCCTGTGGGCTCTGGGTATCACCGCCCTATTCTGCCTTGCCCTGTGCGCACTACGAGTGACGTTCGCAACTTCACGCAAGACTGAACCGGCACTTCTTAATGCGAATCTCCCCAGATCTCGCGTACGCCAACTAAAGCCCATTCTGTGCTCCCATGTTCTGGCTATTGTCACCTTTGGTTCTACGCTTGTGCTTTTCCATATCCTCAGTCTCGCCGCAATAGAAACATTCAGTACGCACATCGACCCTACATCCAGGGCAGTGCAGCAATGGTCATCTTTGCTTATTCAGGACTGCAACTTTCTGCTGCAGCCAGTTCTCGCGTGCGCGTTAATCCTCCTGCCTTGGACTATCTTGCTTCTGCCCAGAGGCACGCTCATCCGAATTCGACGGTGGTTTTGGGGGGTACTTCTATATCAGGTCGTTTTGAGTTGCACACTTGGAGTGCTTTTGGCGGTTCTACAACACCGCTCTCTCCTAGATGCCGGAAATGCCTCGGGGATCATGGAAACTGAATCGTTGATTGGAACTTTACTTCTATTTCCACTGCTACTCATGACGAAACTTCATATTGGCTGTTTTTCGCTGCCTCTCTACTCCTTCTTCGTCACCCTCGCTTTGGTCACAGCACCCCGCATGGCATTACGAATCCGGTCCAAATTGCGCGAGAATTGGCCTTGAATACGACCGCAATTCCGGGAAGAAGATGGACATCCATGAATTTGCCGAGTCTCTCGTCCTCGAATTTGTCCGGATTCCTTGCTTATGTTACTTCTCCTCAAGCGTTGACTCCCACCCCCTACACCTGCAACTACGAACAAGTGGTGTTTGGTCTCGAGTCTGCCAGAGGGTGTTGAGGCGTGGGGAAAGAGGCACATCCATGATTTCCCGAATGAGACCAATAAGCGGCAGAGTTACGGAGGGCACACGGCGTGAGAAGCGTCCACCAGAATTTGACGAGCCCCGGAGCTCGTGATGTCAGTTTAAGCAAGGCGATAGTGTTGCCTTGGGCAAAGCTCTACGAAGTCGGCGCACGCATTGTCTACGCCGTAACGCTCATGCTCTGCGGACTGCTTCTGCTTGGCAGCTGGTGGTCTGTGCTCCTTGTAATACTTGATAACGGATACTTGCTTGATCTCTATGCACCCTACGACACTCCAGCCTCCCAACGCGCGGTCTTCCAAATAAGCTTTGACAGCATGATCGTGCCGCTAGTAGTTGCCTGCGCCGCAGTGTGTATTCTCTTCGTCTTACCATCCTCTTCCAGACGCAGAATCCGATGGCCCTTCTTTGTTTCCATTTTGACGTTCCTGATATCTGCGAAAATGACTGAGTCAATGGTCAACATGTTCCACGCCAAACATGATCACAGAAATGTCATTGAGTATGTCTACCCTTCCTTCCATGATATCCGGAGTTCCATGTCGCCATTAAAGAAGGCAGTGTTCCTGCCCTTGGTCAATGCGACAGAGGCGGGGCAAGGAACCTCAGCCCTGTTTCTTGGGTATGCCTTCCTTTGGGCATTGGTCTTGACAGGACTTGTATATCTCTGTCAGAAAACTCTGCGTCGGCTGCACCAGTCGAAGCAGCAAATACTTCCAGAGATGACAAATGTGACGCCCCGCATTAACCCCGAGGAGAGCAATGCACACTCGAACATTGGCGCCGCAGTTCTATTCCTGTCGATTCTCGGGCTCATTCACTCGATGAGCGTTGCGGCATCTCAGCCCTATACAGCGCATATCACCTCAACGTCGACTCTTGTGCAAGAATGGAAGAGTCTGAATGCAATGAACCTGTATTACGGAATGCGCTCTTTCCTTACCGGCGCATCGCTTGCCCTACCGTGGGGTCTACTTGTGTTACCCAGGAACATTCTCGTAAGGTTCAAATGGTGGCTCAGTTGGGCCATTTCGAGTCAAGTGTTTTGTAGTCTCACGCTCTTTGTTATGTTGGCATTACTCCAGCAGCGCTCAGTGGCGAATCCCGCGGATATGTCGGGAATCCTGGGGGGCGCAACCCTGCTAGTGACCCTGTACCTCGCTCCATTGCTGTTACTTGTTAAGGCAGGCCTGGGTACGTTCTCGCTCATTCTCCACTCCGCGTTGTTGGGTCTTCTCGCGACCAGCGTGCTACGTGTCGGTTTACGCGTTTGGTGCAAGTTGCGTGAGACGCAAACGCCGGTATCGGCATCACCGCAATAGTCCTCGTTTACCCGATTCGGAGACTGCCTGTTCATGGCGTAATTCCAGAATCCGATCACGGTAGTGATGGACCGCGACAGGTCTGTAAGCGTCGGGCGAACTGCCTGCCTCACTTCGCCGGTCGCTTACCTTTTCTGCGATCTGTGTGTTCTTTCGCGGCCAAGCCCCCGCCGCAATTCCCCGTGCTTCGCTCGTCTCCCATCTCGCCCCCGCGTTCTTCTCTGAGAATCTTCTCGGACTCAGCGGCCTTCGACCCCATATTCCCACAGTTGTCAGTGCAACGACTCGCCCTATATTTATAGGAGATCTTCACAATGCCAAATACGCCACTCACCACAGAACCACGAGATAACGGAAGGTCATCACTTCCCATGGCGACGCCGTGCCCCCGAAGGCGCCCGCCCCTCCCGCGATCATCCAACGTATCCCCCACTGTCCCACAGTCCGCGGGTACCATTGTCCCCTTTCGTAGAAGTTCACCCTCAACGCTCCGGTCCCGTATTCCTCTGCGCCCTGTGCGTTCTCTCGCGGCCAAGCCCCCGCCGCATGTCCCCATGCCACCAGTGAACCACTCGCTCGTTCCCGATCCCGCCTTTCTCTTCTCTGCGGACCTTTGCGAACTCAGCGGCCTCGGCGTTGGAGTGTTGTCCTGGCTCCCCTTGAGACACTGCCGCGCTCTGTATCCCATGGCACAGTCACCCTCGGCTGTTTTCCCACTAATCTCATTTCCGCAAGGTGTACCCCCCTTGAACCGTCAAATTACACCCTTGCGAGGGGTCCCACTCCCGCGCGAGCGGTCGGGGTACGCGGCGACAGCCCCCTTGAACCGTCAAACTACACCCCTGCGGAGCCTCTTCCCTCCGCCTGCCATTTGCGGCCCGCTCTCCGTTCTGATACCCTCACACGGCCCGTGAGCATCGGCGAGACTGCAAGTTCATCCTCCGCGCCGGGCGTCGTGCAGAATCGAAACCGCGACAACACATCCTCCGCCATGAATCGAGACGTTGACGTAATTGTAGTTGGAGCCGGTCACGCCGGCATTGAGGCCGCCCTCGCGTGCGCGCGAAGCGGTCTGCGCACCCTCATGACCACCCTCGACGTCAACACCATCGGCAAGATGAGCTGCAATCCCGCTATCGGCGGCATCGCCAAAGGACAGGTCGTCCGCGAAGTCGACGCCCTCGGCGGCGAAATGGGGCGCTGCATTGACCGGACTGGCATCCAATACAAGATGCTGAACAGCTCCAAAGGCCCCGCCGTCCATTCGCCCCGCGCCCAGGCCGACCGCGAGGCCTATCAAAAAGACATGCAACGGATCTGCGAGCAGCAGGAGAATCTGACCCTCATGTCCACCGCCGTGGAGGACTTCGTTATCCGCGAGGGGGCCATTGCGGGGGTCATCGTCTCGGGCGGCGAGGAAATCTCCACGCGCGCCGTCATCGTATGCACGGGAACCTTCCTAGGGGCCAAGCTTCACTACGGCATGCGCGACGTTCCCGGCGGACGCGCGGGCGAAATGCCCGCCCAAGCCCTTTCAAACACCTACAAGCGCCTCGGCTTCCAGGTCAACCGCCAAAAGACCGGCACCTGCGCGCGTCTGCATTGCGACACCATCGACTACAGCGCGCTTATCGAGCAGCCGGGCGACGTCCGTCCTCGACCGTTCTCGTTTGCCACGCCGATCGAAGGGTTCAATCCCAACAAGGTCATGTGTTGGCTGACCTCGACGAACGAGCATACGCACGGCGTCATCCGCGCGAACCTCGACCGTTCCCCCATGTTCACCGGCAAGATCGGCGCGACAGGCACCCGCTATTGTCCGAGTATCGAAGACAAAGTCTTCCGCTTCGCCGACAAGAACCAGCATCGCATCTTTCTGGAGCCTGAGGGCCTCAACACGCCGGAAGTCTACGTAAACGGCTTGTCGACCAGCCTGCCCGAAGACGTGCAGCTCGCCATGATCCATACGATCCCCGGACTTGAACATGCCGAAGTGATCCGCTATGGCTACGCCGTCGAATACGATTTCGTGCAGCCGACCGAGCTCAAGCCTACTCTCGAAACGAAACGGGTGCGCGGCCTTTACCACGCCGGACAAATCAACGGCACGTCAGGTTATGAGGAAGCGGCGGGGCAAGGCATCTACGCAGCGCTCAACGCCATTCGTTCCTTGCGCGGCGAGGAGCCGCTCTACATCTCCCGGAGCGAAGCGTATATTGGAGTCTTGGTCGACGACCTCGTCACGCGCGGCGTGCTCGAACCGTATCGACTGTTCACGTCGCGCGCCGAGTACCGCCTCCTGCTGCGGCACGAGAATGCCGACCAGCGCCTCGTGAAGTATGGCATCGCCGGCGACGACTATGTCGAACGCACCCGCGTCAAGTACGACCGCATCCGCGGCGAAATCATGCGCCTGAAAGGCACGGTGCTTTCGCCTACGCAGGAGGTCAATGGCTTCCTCGCGGCGCGCGGCCTTGTCCCCATGAACGAACCGCAACCGGCCTCGCGTCTCCTGAGCAGACCTGAGCTTTCCATCGAAGACGTGTGGGAACTCACGCCCCCGTCCGAACCGTTGAACTTCGAAGAAGGCGAGCTCGTCGAGATTGAGACTAAGTACGCAGGCTATATTGATCGGCAGGAACGCGACATCGAGCGTATGCGCGCCTCCGAGTTGCGCCCGATTCCCGACGGCTTTGACTTCTTTACCGTGCCGGGCATCCCGCGCGAGAGCATGGAACGCCTTAACCAGGTCCGCCCCGTGAATTTCGGCCAGGCAGGCCGCGTGCCCGGCGTCCGCTCGACGGATATCGCCGCGCTGCACATTCATCTGGAGAAGCTGATTCGATTGGAGCAGAAGTCCGCATGATCCCGGTCGACCTCCGCAGCGACACCGTAACACGCCCCACGCCGGGCATGCGCGAAGCAATGGCCAACGCGGAAGTCGGCGACGACGTCTTCGGCGAAGACCCCACGGTCAATGCCCTGCAGCAACGCGTCGCGAAAATGCTCGGCAAAGAGGCAGCCCTCTTCGTCCCCAGCGGCACCATGGCCAACCTGCTCGCCGTCGTCTCGCAGACACGCCCCGGCGACACGGTCATCCTCCACCGCGATTCCCATCCTTTCAATTACGAATCCGGCGGCCTCGGCATGGTCGCGGGCGTCATGACGAAAACGCTCGGGGGCGATTGCGGCATCCTATCGGTCGACAAGGTCGCGAGCGCCATCGTCCAAAGCGACGACCATCACTTCTCGCAGACAACACTCGTCTCCATCGAAAACACCACCAACCGCGGCGGTGGAGCCATCTACCCTATAGAGACCGTCGCGGCCATCGGCGCACTCGCCCACGAACGCGGCATGCGACTCCACTGCGACGGAGCCCGGCTCTTTCACGCCGTCGTCGAATCCGGCGTCAGCGCCGCGCAATACGCATCCCATTGCGACACGATTTCGTTTTGCTTCTCGAAAGGACTCGGCGCGCCCGCGGGATCCATCCTTGCGGGCGACCGCGCTACCATCGACCATGCCCACCGCTACCGCAAGATGCTCGGCGGCGGCATGCGCCAAGCAGGCATCCTCGCCGCGGCGGCCAACTACGCGCTCGACCACCATATCGACCGCCTCAAAGACGACCACCATCGCGCACGCACATTCAGGCAGGCCATCGAATCCCTACCCGGCCTCACGTGCCCCCTCCCCTCACCCACCAACATCGTCTTCATCGACGTCCCCGACGCCTACCAGTTCCTCGCCCCCATCATTGAACGCGACGTTTTCGTCCTCCCCACGTCGCCGACGCGCCTCCGCGCCGTCTTCCATGTCGACATCGACGATGCAGGACTCGACAGGGCTATTGAGGCATTTAAGGCTGCGCTCTAACGAGACTCGCAGTCGGCGGAGTCGCGTCGCAAGTCCATCATAACTGCTTTTTCGTTTATCTATTTCACTTGAACTCTAAAAGGGCGTTCCATATGATCTAGTGAAACCAACTCTGCATTGACTCTGCAAAGACTCCATGCACAGCCCAAAGCACTAAGTTCAAAGGTTAGGTTCTGTCACGTGAGGGTCCAGGCATGACGACTTCAACGCAGCCCCTTGTACAAGATCTATCTGAATTCCTAAAGGAATACGGATTCGACGAAACAGACTTAAAGAAGGCAGGGCTCACATGGGACTTCCTTCTCTCGATTCGTCAGAAGTACCTGCCGCTTTGCGAGAACTTTCAGTTGACTGCTGATTTCGTGTCACGCGGTCTGCAGAAGCTACATGAAGTTCATTCACTTAAGGTCCGGATTAAGCACCCTGATCACCTTCTCTCCAAAATCGTGCGCCGATTCCTTGAATGCAAAGACTTCATCGTTTCGCCCGATGATTTTCGGGAGAAGATTACGGATCTCATCGGCATTCGGGCCATGCATCTGTTCAAAGACCAATGGAAGCCAATTCACGATCACATAATGGCTACTTGGGAGTGTGAGGGAAAACCATTAGCCAGTTATCGGCAAGGAGATCCCCAAGAACTGCTTAACCAATTCTCAGAGGCGGGTTGCGAACTCAGACAACACCCGGTCGGATATCGAAGCATCCACTACACCATAAAGTTCCAGCCCGCAAAGTGCCTTCATCTGGTCGAACTTCAGGTGCGAACGGTCTTCGAGGAAGGCTGGAGCGAGATTGACCATATCATCAGATATCCACGTGTGTCTTCTGACCCCTATCTGACCGAATTTCTGACTATATTCAACCGGCTTGCTGGAAGCGCCGATGAAATGGGGACATTTATCAAGGGTCTGAGTACACGTCTTGTTGAATACCAAGCACAACTTGCAGAACAGAAGCGACAAATTGAGAGACAGGAGAAGGACCTCAGTGAGACAATCTCCAAGCTCAAGATTAGCGAAGCTGAGAAGAAGAACCTCCATGAAAAGGTTCAAGGTGTGACAGTTTTGGGAGCTAGCAAGACGCCACTAGGCCTCACTTTGGGACGGACTCAGTCGCTATTAGATTCCATCATTTCTACAAGCCCGCTTGCGACATTCTCCAGCCCCTTGTATCCCGTCTCAATCTCGACCAGCAAAACCTGTTCGAAGTGCGGCCAGTCTTACTCAGATTCGTCTGCTTCCGTTTTGAATTTCGACAATCTGTGTCCACGTTGTCGTCTCATGAGGTCATAATCATAGCTCCCCGCTGTGGCGTGATCTCCAACCGCGCCGTCGCCGGTTCCCCTTCCACAATCAGCGTCGCCAACTCATCCAGCATCGCCTTGGCAAACGCAGGGAAGCGTTGAACGCGCTCAAGCCAGGGCAATCCCCTTCGACACTCTCAGCAAGAGACGTTCGAAGATCCCGACAGACTCTAGTCGCTCGTCCTCCCCCCTAGGCACACACGACCTCACGCAGGTTGACAGAGGAGCGACAATTAGATATAATCACATGCGATTCATGTGTATAAAAAAGACCGAGTCCGTCTCCTTGCGGGCATCAGGACAGGAGGAGACGACCGAACTTGCCCGGCATACCGAGAGCAGCCTAACTTGCAGACCGGACTTTCTGATTGTGTCGCTGGGAATGCTCAGGGATTTGCTTGGGTCATAATAAGATAAGCACATGTATTTACATTTCACGGAGAACTGCCATGGCCACCGCTGATACCGCTACGAGTAGCATTTCCCCGGATACCCTTATCCCTGAATTACTTAAGAACTCACCGCAGGTGCGTCCGATTCTGGACCGGTACGGACTTCGGGGGTGCGGCGGAGAACATGGGCCCATCGAGACGCTGGCGTTCTTCGCGCGGGCGCACGACGTGCATTTGGACACCCTATTGCGGGAGCTTCGCGAAGCGGCGGCGTCGGCCAAGCCGGATTTCAACGTTGCAGAGTCGGACCCGATAGCCGACGGCATCTTCCGTCCCTTCTTCAAAGGCGGGATCGCCGTGGTCCTGACCCTGGGGGCGTTATGGGGGGCTTATCTGCTTGTCCGCATTGCGGTGTTGGGCTCCTTCACGGCGGTGGGCATCCACGAAGTGAATGCCCATGGCCATGCCCAGATCTTCGGATGGGTGGGGCTTTTCGTCATGGGGTTTGCGTATCAGGCGTTTCCTCGCTTCAAACACACATCGCTTCGGTACCCGAAGCTGGCCTTGGCTACGTTCTGGCTGATGATCACCGGCATTGTCTTGCGCGCCGGGGCGCAGTCCTTCTTATACTTATGGCCCAACCTGCTTGTGCCAGGGCTGCTGGGGTCGGTATTGGAAGTCGTTGCTGTTGGGTTGTTTCTTGTAGTCATCGGCGCGACGCTGCGCGGTTCGGGCAAGGGCCTCGCCCCCTATGACTTGTTCATCATCAGCGCCTTGGGGTGGTTTCTCGTTCAGGCGGTCTATGAGTTGATCTATTTCGCGCTCACCGCTACGGCTCCAGACCGCGATTCGCTTCTGCGGCTGGTGTCCACCTGGCAGGGACCCCTGCGAGATATCCAGATTCACGGATTCATCCTTCTGATGATACTCGGGGTCAGCCAGCGGCTATTCCACTACTTCTACGACCTCCCCGCGCCATCGCCCCGCAAGAGCCTCATTGGCATTTGCCTGCTGAATATGGCCGTCATTGGGGAGGCGACCGGATTCGTGTTGATGCGCACAGGGCATCACGCGTGGGCCACTCTGTGGTACGGTGCCGTTCTCGTCCTCGCGGGAACTGTCGCGTGGCTAGTCCATGATTGGCGCATCTTCTCCCCCGCCAGCGACGCCGACCGCAGCCTCAAGTTCCTCCGGACCGCGTATGTGTGGCTGTTCGTATCGCTCGGGATGCTCGTTCTCTTGCCCGCCTACCAGTTTGGTCTGCTGCGCGCATTCGCGCCGGACAGCCAAGCGGCCCAGATCGGGTTTTCGCACGCCTACTATGGAGCCATCCGCCACGCGATCACGGTGGGATTCGCGAGTCTGATGATCATGGGCGTAGCTGCGAAGGTGATCCCCACGCTGATGGGCGTCGATGATCATGGCCTGCGGCCGCTATGGCTGCCGTTCGCCTTGGTGAATTTGGGGTGCTTCACCCGGGTGAGCTTTCAAACGCTTACAGATTTTTCGCCGTCGGCCTTCCCATTGGCGGGCATCAGCGGTATGATGGAAGTCGCAGGGCTGGCAATCTGGGGCTTTCACCTCTGGAGCGTCATGAGCGGACGCGTTCGTGAACGCAGTACTTCCGCGACGGCTGTTGGACACGTGGCGTATACGCCAGGCGAACCGATAGCCGGCTCTCACGTCGTGGGCGACGTGCTCACCGCGCATCCGCAATTGCTTCAGACATTCATCGGTTTCGGTTTTACACCATTGGCGAACCCCATCCTTCGTGCCGCGCTGGCGAAGCGCATCACGATCATGGCAGCGGCCAAACGTTTGGATGTGGATTTGGACGAGCTGCTTGTATTGCTCAATCAGGGACGGCTTGGGACAGGCCACGCGCACATGCAGGCTGTCGAGACACTGTCGCGGCAGTCGGCTACATAAGACAGAGATTCCGGAGAATGCCGACGGTACGGTGGCAGGAAGCGAAAAGGAAACAGGCATGCAATTTAGAGGACTCTGGGTAAGCTTAATCATTGTCGTGGCCGCATCGTTTACGGTGCTCATCTATTTCGGGAACGACATCTACCGGATGAAGCCGCCGATTCCGAGCGAGGTAGCGACGGCCGACGGGAAGGTCTTGTTCACGGCCTCGGACATTCAGGACGGACAGAACGTTTGGCAGTCGACAGGCGGGCAACAACTAGGAACGGTTTGGGGGCACGGTTCGTACTCGGCTCCGGACTGGTCCGCGGACTGGCTGCACAGGGAGGCGGAGTCGCTCCTCAATCGTTGGGCCAAGCAAGACCACGCCGTCGACGATTATCACAAATTGACCGCGGAACAACTCGGTGCCTTAAAGGCGCGGTTAAAGAAGGAACTCCGCACCAATACCTACGACCCGGTCACCGGGAAGATCACGGTGTCGAACATCCGCGCCAAGGCGATAGCCGAAGTGCAGCAACATTACGAGACGCTGTACAGCGGCAGCCCGGAGCTTGCAGACCTTCGCGACGCCTACGCGATTCCCTCGAACGTGCTGCCCGACCCTGAACGGCGGCGAAAGCTGACTGCATTCTACTTC
>JBAZRU010000194.1:0-2766 GCA_041662805.1 Candidatus Hydrogenedentales bacterium
CCAGCACGTTCTGGGTGGCTGCCTTCTCATAGGCAATCCGAATGGCCTCATCCGGAAGGTTTGCGCCTGTTCCTGGGCCGTCTTGGGGCGAGGGATCAACTGCACCCAAGGCAGCCGTCGAAACCAAGTTGAGCACCAGTAGACTAACGACAATCACGGCTGTTCCTCCCCTATGAAGCAAGAACGCTGCATGCTTTGAATAGAATCACTCGTTTGTCCGGTGGCAACCGCTACCCAGACCCTATTCTACAGAAAGCCCCAAACAAAGCGAGGATAGGGCTGCCCGGGACGACGCTGAAGAGGCGCGGCCCCAGGTCCGAGCTGTCGTTACGGACGGAGGAATACTTGGGATTGCTACGGGGTTTCCGTGGTTGCGCTGGGGAGGCTTCGTAGAGCGGTGGGAAAACTTGCTTCGCGAGATCGGTTTTGGGTACCATCTAAGCTCTTCACTGGGGGGCACGCCGTAGAGAAGCCTTTCCGGCAATCTTCCGTGGATCTTTGTCAAAGTAAACCAACTGAGGAGCGTACTATGTTTAATGACTTGTGCCGTCCGCCGGCAAGGTCGACCGCCTGGAAGATCTTGCTGGGATTCCTTGCACTCACGGCGCTGCTGCCGACGCAGATGGCATCGGCGAGTGAAGCGGATCTGGTGATGCCAGATTTGGCAAGCGTAACCTTCATGGGCTTCATCAATGGGCATACGTTGCTCCTTTTTGGCCTGCTCATATGTATCGGCGGCGTGGCGTTCGGCCTGGTGCAGTTCGTCAAAATCCGCAATCTGCAAGTGCACAAGTCGATGTTGGAGATCTCCGAACTCATCTACGAGACCTGCAAGACCTACTTGTTGACTCAGGGCAAATTCCTGGCTTTGTTGTGGCTGTTCATCGCGGCGATCATCGCGGTGTACTTTGGCATGCTGGCCGAGGGTACCAAGGGCCACTGGGGGACGGTCGGCATCATCCTGCTGTTCAGTATCGTGGGCATTTTGGGCAGCTACGGCGTCGCGTGGTTCGGCATCCGTATCAACACCTTCGCCAACTCGCGGACAGCCTTTGCGAGTCTGAGAGGCAAGCCCTTCCCCGTTATGGCAATTCCCCTACAGGCGGGTATGAGCATCGGCATGCTGCTGATTTCAGTAGAGCTGGTCATCATGCTCGGTATCCTGCTGTTTGTTCCCAGCCACATGGCAGGCCCATGCTTCATCGGGTTCGCTATCGGCGAATCCTTGGGCGCGGCCGCGCTTCGAATCGCTGGCGGTATCTTCACGAAGATTGCCGACATCGGTTCCGATCTCATGAAGATCGTCTTTAAGATCAAGGAGGACGATGCGCGCAACCCCGGCGTGATCGCGGATTGTACGGGCGACAACGCCGGTGACTCGGTAGGCCCGACAGCAGACGGCTTCGAGACCTATGGCGTGACGGGCGTCGCGTTGATCACGTTCATCCTTCTTGCGGTCCCGGATCTGACCACCCAAGTCCAGCTTCTGGTGTGGATCTTCGTGATGCGCGTCGGCATGATCGTTACGAGCGCCCTCTCTTACTATCTGAACAACATGTGGGCCAAGGGCAAGTACGGCGAATCCAAGAAGTTCAACTTTGAAATCCCGCTCACGACCCTTGTGTGGCTGACATCTTTTGTGTCCATCGCGATGACCTATGTGCTCTCCTTCGTCCTGATTCATGGCTTGGGCGACGGTACGTTGTGGTGGAAACTTGCCACGATTATCACCTGCGGCACCATCGCCGGAGCGCTTATCCCCGAATTGGTGAAGGTCTTCACCTCCACGAATTCCCGCCACGTGCGCGAGATCGTGTCCGCGTCCCGCGAAGGCGGCGCGAGCTTGAACATCATCAGTGGCTTCGTCGCCGGTAACTTCAGCGCCTATTGGATGGGCATGGCCATTATCATGCTCATGGGCGTCGCCTACGGCGTAAGCACCTTCGGCGTTGGCGCCCACATGTCGGCCCCGGCCATCTTCGCCTTCGGCTTGGTCGCCTTCGGCTTCCTGGGCATGGGTCCCGTCACCATCGCCGTGGACTCCTACGGCCCCGTGACGGACAACGCCCAGTCGGTGTATGAACTCTCCACAATCGAGACCATCCCGAACATCAAAGAAGACATCAAGAAGAACTTCGGGTTCACGCCCATGTTCGAAGAAGGGAAAGACTTCCTGGAAGAGAACGACGGCGCGGGCAATACCTTCAAGGCCACCGCCAAACCCGTGCTCATTGGCACCGCCGTCGTGGGCGCCATGACGCTGATCTTCTCGATCATCGAGATGCTCAACAATACGTTCGGCGAGGCCGAAGTGTCGGCGGGCCTCTCGATCCTGAATCCAGTGTTCTTGCTTGGTCTTATCACCGGCGGCGCGGTCATCTACTGGTTCTCGGGCGCGGCAACGCAAGCCGTCGCCACGGGCGCGTACAAGGCCGTCGAATTCATCAAGAAGAACATTAAACTCGAGGGCGGTGGCGAAAAAGCATCTGTCGAAGACTCCAAGAAGGTTGTGGAGATCTGCACGCAGTATGCGCAGAAGGGTATGTTCAACATTTTCTTGGGCGTATTCTTCTCGACACTTGCTTTCGCCTGCTTGAACCACTACTTCTTCATCGGCTACCTGATCTCCATCGCGATCTTCGGTCTGTATCAGGCCATCTTTATGGCCAACGCCGGCGGCGCATGGGACAATGCCAAGAAGCTGGTGGAGACGGAACTCAAGATGAAGGGCACGCCGTTGCACGATGCAACCATCGTCGGCGACAC
>JBAZRU010000194.1:2776-10572 GCA_041662805.1 Candidatus Hydrogenedentales bacterium
ATCCGTTCAAAGACACGTCTTCCGTTGCCATGAACCCGGTCATCAAGTTCACGACATTGTTTGGCTTGTTAGCGGTGGAATTGGCCATCGAACTCGAACGCTCGGTCAGCTTGGGGGCAGCGGTAGTTTTCTTCCTGCTATCGCTCGTGTTCGTTTACCGGTCGTTCTACAGCATGCGCATCCCGCACGTGGAAACCGGCAAGTAATCGTCTAACGCTCGTAGTCATCCGGGGCTCCGCCGAAAGCGGAGCCCCGGTTTTTTTATGTGCGAGACATGAGCAGTATCAATAGGACGGATCAGTCGGATCCGCCGGATCCGTCCTGTCGCCAAGCAAAACGATACGCGCCGCCCGTGGAGTCGTTGTGGCAAGTGCAGTGAGTTACCTCGAATCGTGCCCGATACGCAGGAAATGATGGACTAAATTCACTATGTACACCGATGTGACATCCGCCATGCAGGCCGTCAACGCGCTCGTCGACCAATACAGTGTCACATGCCTCTGGCTTCTTCGCGAAGACTACTAGCCAATAACAACTGCCGACGCGTGCCGTGTCCTCGAATCTATCGAGAAGCACGGCAACGCGGCGGCTTTTCGTAAGGCTGCGGAACTTCGCCAATGGCTCTCACAGAATTCCAGCGAACCATCTGCCACCTAATCGCCCGCAACCGCATCGAGAGCGGAGAAAGCTACATTGCGGGTGGTGTAGCACTGAATGCGGTCACGAGTGGGGAACGCCTATCGCGCGACATCGACCCCTTTCACGACACGGTCCAGTCCGTCGCCGTAAGTTGGGATGCAGACCGCGGCTTGATGGAAACTCATGGATACATAGTCCGCGCATCGATTTCGCAGGAGGCTCTCTGCTTTCATGAAGGACAAATCCGAGGTGCGTCGCCGCAGATTCGCACCTAAACCGTTGCGAACCTCACATCCTTACGCCCCATAACCTCAGTTTCCACGCCTTCCTCGCTCACTTTCCCCCACCCGTCTCCATCCTGTATGCTGTCCGTTCATTCGCGAAAGGGGAGGAACTGCTCATGTATATTCGACGACTGGGGATTTTAGTGGCGTGCCTTGTAGGCGCGACGGGGGTAACAACAGCAATGGCCGCGGAGAGCGATGCATTGGTGTATGGGTTGCGGTGCGAGTATCGGTCCAACCCATTGGGAATCGACACGACACAGCCGCGGTTGAGTTGGAAAATCGAGGCGGCCGGGCGCAATCGCGCGCAATCGGCCTATCAAATTCTTGTGGCGACTTCGCCGGATGTGTTGGCGGCGGACAAGGGTGACGTGTGGGATTCGGGGAAAGTAAAGTCGGACCAATCCCTCAACATTCTCTATGCAGGCGCGGCACTCGCGTCGCATCAGGCGTGCTCGTGGAAGGTGCGCGTGTGGGACGAGGCCGGCAAAGAGTCCGCATGGAGCGAGCCGGCGCTTTGGACGATGGGTATTCTGAAACCGGAAGAGTGGACCGCGAAGTGGATCGGTCTCGACAGCGGCGATGAGCCCGCCGACAACTCGGGCGATGTCGCCAAGGCGCGTTGGATTTGGTTCGCCGAAGGCGAACCTGCGCAATCGGCACCCGTAGGTATTCGGTATTTCCGCAAGACCATCGAAGTCCCAGCCGACCGAAAACTTGTCTCGGCGACGGCGTTCCTTGCGGGCGACAACCAAGCCAAGCTGTTCGTGAACGGTGTGCACGCCACGGACTTTTCCACTGCGAAATCCGCGACGGAAAAGCCGATCACGGACCTGCTCGCGCCGGGTAAGAACGTGATTGCCATCTCCGTGGAGAACGCAGGCAGTGCGCCGAATCCCGCGGGATTGCTGGCGGCATTCGTGTTGCGGTTCGAGACGGGCGACCCCGTCCTGATCACAACGGACGGCGAATGGAAGTCGTCCGACGCCAAGATCGAGAACTGGAACGCGGTGGCGTTTGACGACAGCGCATGGGGCAAAGCCAAAGACCTTGGTGCAAGCGACCTGCAGCCGTGGGGTACGCCCAAGAAACAAGAATCGCGCGTGTTGCCCGCGCGCATGGTGCGCCGCGAATTCGATCTTGCGAATCCGGTCAAGCGCGCAACGGCCTATATCAGCGGCCTTGGCTTGTATGAACTGTACGTGAACGGCGAGCGCATCGGCGATCAAGTCCTCGCGCCCGGATGTACCGAGTACAACAAGCGCACCTTCTACAACACGTATGATGTGACCGAGAACGTGCAGTCGGGCAAGAACGCCGTCGGCGTGTGGCTGGGCAACGGCCGTTACTACGCGCCGCGCACGGGCGAACCGACGACGACGCGGACCTACGGGTATCCCAAGCTGCTGTTCCAACTTCGTCTCGAGATGGCCGACGGCTCCGTGCAGGAAATCGTCAGTGACGAATCGTGGAAGTTGACCACGGACGGCCCCATTCGCGCAAACAACGAGTACGACGGCGAAGTCTACGATGCGCGTATGGAACTGCCCGGCTGGGACAAGTCTGGCTTCGACGATACGAAGTGGCAGACGCCGCAGCTTGTGCAGAAGCCCGGCGAGGTCATGTCGGCGCAGATGTCCGAGCCCATTCGAGTGAACGCGGTGTTGCATCCCATCGCCATGACCAATCCGCAGCCCGGTACGTACGTGTTCGACATGGGACAGAACATGGTGGGGTGGTGCAAGCTGAAGGTCGCGGGGCCCGCGGGGACGCGTGTGAAGCTGCGCCATTCCGAGGTCGTGCACGACGACGGCACCCTGTATTTGGATAACATTCGCGGCGCGAAAGTCACCGACGAATACGTGTTGAAAGGTTCGGGCAAGGAAGTGTTCGAGCCGCGCTTCACCTACCACGGCTATCGCTTCGTCGAATTGACCGGCTACCCAGGACAGCCCGATCTCGATGTCATCGAAGGGCTTGTCGTCCACGATGCGGTCACGCCCTCGGGTACCTTCGAGTGCTCGAACAAGCTCGTGAACAGCATCTACAAGAACGTCGTGTGGGGCACGCGCGGCAACTACCGCAGCATGCCCACCGACTGCCCGCAACGCGACGAGCGCCAGGGCTGGCTCGGCGACCGCTCCGAAGTGTCGCGCGGCGAATCCTTCATGTTCGACACGTCCGCGTTCCATTCGAAGTGGGTCTGCGACATGCACGACGGCCAGCGCGAAGACGGCAGCGTCTCCGACGTGTGCCCGACGTATTGGCCGTTGTACAACGACAACGTCACGTGGCCGAGCACGTTCATCATCATCCCCGGCATGGTCTACGACCAGTATGGCGACAGCCGCGTCATCGAGCGCCACTACGACGGCTTGCGCAAGTGGATCAAGCACATGGAGGGCAACCTCAAGGACGACATCTATCCCAAGGACAACTACGGGGATTGGTGCGTGCCGCCCGAGGAACAGCACCTCATCCATTCCAAAGATCCGCTGCGCCAGACGCCCGGCGATTTCCTGGGCACCGCGTATCTGTATTACGATCTGAAGTTGATGGCCAAGTACGCGAAGATGCTGGATAAGAAAGACGACGAGAAAGAGTATCTCGCGCTGGCCGAACGGTTGAAGACGGCATTCAACAAGAAGTTCTGGAACGCGGAAGAGGCCAAGTACGCCAACGGCGCGGCCACGACCTGCGTTTTGCCGATCGCATTCGGACTCGTTCCCGAGGACGGGAAAGACCGCTTGTTCCAGCGCTTGGTCGACAAGATCATGGTCGAAAACAAAGGCCACACGAGCACGGGACTCATCGGCGGACAGTGGCTCATGCGCGTGCTCGCCGACAACGGCCGCTCCGATATCGCCTACACGATCACGCAGCAGAGCGACTATCCGAGCTGGGGCTACATGGTCAACAAGAACGCGACGACGGTATGGGAATTGTGGAACGGCGACACCGCGGATCCAGCGATGAATTCGCACAACCACGTCATGCTCGTCGGCGACCTGATCACCTGTTCTACCAGGGCCTTGCCGGCATTCGTCCGGACAGCCCCGGCGCGCAGAAGCTCGTCCTGAAACCGACGCCGGTCGATGGCCTCGACTTCGTGAAGACGTCGTGGAAGTCGCAGTACGGCCAGATCTTCAGCGAATGGCGACGCGCCGGCGGCAAGCTCATCTGGCAGGTGACCGTGCCCGCCAATTCGACCGCCGTGGCCTACGTGCCCACGAAAGACACGTCGAGCGTGACGGAAGGCGGCAAGCCTGTCAAAGACGCCGAGGGCATCAAGGCAGGGAAGTCGGAGAACGGCGTTCTTGCACTTGAACTAGGTTCGGGTCAATACACGTTCGAGTCTGCCTATTGAACGGTCCAGACACGCATAGAAAGCCAAGAGAGACCCCGCGGCAACGCGGGGTCTCTTGTTTCAAGCGGATTCAGGACGGAACGGGAAATCTCCTCAATTCGTCGCCTGTGTGCGCGTACGTGGAGTTGTCCGGGGTGTCACCTCGCTATTGAGTCGTCCTCCCAATTTGCCCTTTTCCAATTCCAAGTCATATCGCATCTGAAGATTCAGCCAAAACCGTTCCGACATTCCGAAATAGCGAGACAAGCGCAGACCTGTCTGCGGCGTAATCGCCCGCTGCCCATGCACGATTTCATTAATCCTCCGCGCAGACACGCAGATGTCCTTTGCAAGGCGATATTGGCTGATACTCATGGGCTTTAGGAACTCTTCCAAGAGAATCTCGCCAGGATGAATAGGGGTAATTCGCTTCATATTTGCCACTCCTGTGAAGTCATCGAGAATGCCATTCGCGTCTCAATGGTAATCGACAATCTCCACGCCGAAAGCTCGACCTTCAATAGGGAGCTTCGAGCTCTTCGTATTGCAGGGTATTGAAGTCGAGAAGCTCTTTCACATCGATAAGACCATTGGCGTCAAGTCGTCCACTAAACAGCTTTCCGTACTCGGCCCACACGAGGCGATCTCCATCCACCTCGGCCCACTCCCACGACGGGCATTCAACTGCTACCTGAGTGTGCCTATTCCGAAGCATGTGCTCATCAAAGTAGCATCCCTTTCCCTTCAGATTGTGATTGGTTTGATGGGCAATCTTGTGGATCGTCCATTGCTCGTCGATGTTCTTCTCGAATAGCGCAATCCTGTCGCCGGCTCCAGTGGGTTCTCGATGCTGCAGCAACCAACCGTCTCGTAGTAGCCGGGGGTAATACACGCTTGTGCATTCATAGCCGTAGCGTTCAGGCCAAGGATATTCCAGGTTGCAGGATAAACCGGACTCGTCGCGCAACAGACTGTATTGGTAGCCGCGATTGAACCAATACTCCGAACTGGATAGGAACGTACCGCCTCCGAGCCAGCAGTCGCCTTGTGGAATCAAGGTCAACGCCTTCAAGTACGGGGCCCTAGATACCGCAGTCCATGCTCCTTGAGTCTCGGAATCCCAGTGACCGTTCATGGCGAAATAAATGAAGTGCTTGCCGTCGGGCGATACGTCGCATCGCCGCTCATAAATGCGGCCCTTCATCCATTGGCCCACGGTGAACTCATCCGTTTCCCTATCCCAGCCAATAACGGCTACCTTCTTGGAGGGGCCGCGGCGTATGACGACTGCCGTAGACGCGTCGCGCGCCAAAAGGACGTGAAGTCGAGCAGGGTAAGACTTTGGCACGTTAACCCTCCTGTTGACTTTCATCCCATTGGTGTATTCCGTTCAGTGCCGATACGGCATATTCCACTAAGCGGAGGCTGACTTTCGGTGGCCTTCTATCTTCCTATCGTATCCGTCACTCCCGTGAATCCCGGGCCGCCGGCGGCGACGTAGCCATGGCTGGCGCCCGATTCGTCGGGGCTGACCCAGAAGCTGTAGAGCTTGCCGTTCGTCAGGTGGAACCGGAATCGCACGGGCTTGCCCGCGAGCGATGACAAGTCGTCGCCGCTTTTCCACGTTACGCGCTGGATTGTGCTGTTTGTGGCAATGGGCGTGCATGACGCTTTCTTGAACCTGCGGATCGCTTTGCCGTTTTCGTTGAGCACTTCAACGAGCAACTGACCTTGTGGCGCATCGACGTTGACGAAGAGATGCCTCCCCTTGAACGTTACGGGACGCGTGGTCAACGTGCCCGGCTTCTCGCCGGCGTCCATCGACGCGAACCCGTCGCGGCGAAGCGTGGCCAAGCCTGTCGCGCTCGTGCCCGACGCGGGCGATCCCTGCACCCCGCTGCGCCCGCTCACGTAGAAATAGAGTTGATCGCCTACGACAAGGCAGCACCCGCCCGCGGATTGCACGTTGCCCCAATTCCAGTCACCGTATTTCTCCGACACCGGGATGAACGGCGTATGCGTTGGGCGGTGCCAGTGGAACCCGTCGCGCGAGTAACCGACGCAAATTTCGTTGGGCTTGGCGCGGTCTTTCGGCTGGCCTCGCCAAATCGAGAACAATCCGATCATGAGGCTCTCGTAGGCTACCGCGTCAAGGTTGTAGAGCTCGCACGGCGTTTTCAGATCGTCGCGCTGTGGATCGCGCGTATCCGCGCCAACCCAGAAGGGAGATTTCTTGTCCTCCCATTGGGCCGCAGCCAAGACGTCCGCACCCTCCGCGTACCGGCGGAACCGTCCGATGGTAGTGTGATCATAGTCGCGAATACCATAGACCCAGACATTCCGGAACGGGTTGTAGAACACCGTTGTACGGTCGCCCACGGTCCCGCTGCTCCCGACAGGTTCACCCCAGTGAATGCCGTCGCTGGAGAAGAACAACGCGAGGTTGTGTCTGCTCTTACCGGTCCATCCAAATTCGAACAGCTTGTACCGGCGCGACGGGTCCTTCTCCAACAAGTCGAGCCACACCGTCGTCGAATCGCGCTTGGCCGCTTGCACAACGTTTGTACCGGGCACGACATCGAGCGAAGGTTTCTCCCACGTGATGCCGTCCTTCGATGTGGCATAGCACGTGGTGACCGTGTAGCCGCCCATGTACCACATCTTGAACAGGTTGTCCTGCGGGTCAAACCAGACGCCGTCGCTGAAGACCATGGCTGTCGGCGCGGGCTGATCCTGGCTCTTGCTCCCTTCGCTTTCCCATGGTTTGTCCGGCTTCAGGATGGGATTGCTTGGAAGATAGGTTGCCGCGTGGTGCGTTCTCGCGAGCGACGTCTCTTCAACCAGAAAATTATCGACAAACAGTTGCCGGCCCACGTCGATGGGAATCACGGCGGGCGGCGCATCGAGATACGGCAGCGGCATGGGGTCGCGGCTGACGGGCAGGTCGCGCGGCGGCCACACCGCCGGAAGTTGTATGCCGTTGTAGAGCACTTCGCCCTTTGCCGAGGAATCCTGGGCGAACACACTCAGGGCGAACCCGGAAACGCAGATTAGCATCGCCGCGAGAAACACAACTCGGCGTACCGTGGCCGATTCTATCGTCTGAAAGGTTTGCATAGCCTCCGTCGACTCCCATATTTCGAGTCTTTAGACTCTGTCCCCCGTTTGCCGTTCCACCCCGGAGCGGCATCCGCAACGCTGACTACAGAATGCCGCTTCCGCTGGCGAAATGACAACCCGCCAGTGGCTCGCTTCAACCGGAATTGGGAGTAACGAAGTCGCGCGGATACGTTAAGAGCCGGCTGGAAGCCAGCGATACAACGCACGAGATCAACCGATACGATGCGACTAGGCTTTCCATCCATCGAAATATGGCGCCTTCAAGGACCAACCATTTTGATACGGACGGTACGCCCATTCGTTCGCGACCTTGACGCCTTCGGCGTCGCTGCCGGAGAGCTTCGCTGTTGCCGGATCCCGCTTGAGCCTTGCGCCGTAGAGGCGGCTCGACCCTGGCCTATGGGGGT
>JBAZRU010000195.1:0-10556 GCA_041662805.1 Candidatus Hydrogenedentales bacterium
TTGACGCGTTGCGCGTGGCACGCGGCCGCTACGGGGTCATGCTCAACGACAACGGCGGCATCATCGACGACATCATCTCCGTCAGACTCGGGGAAGAGGAATTGTTCGTCGTAACAAACGCCGGCCCCCTGGAAGCCGTATCCGAGCGGATATGCAATGCCCACTCGGGGTGCAGCGACATTTCCTCCGCAACGGCCAAGATAGACATTCAAGGTCCAACCGCGCGGGACGTGCTGGTTCGGGAACTCCCGGAGGCGGCCACGCTGAAGTATTTCGAGGCGCGCCGCGTGCAGTGGAAGGGAACGGAGATCGTCCTTTCCCGCACGGGATACACCGGCGAAATCGGATTCGAGCTTTTTGTGCCCGAGGGAATTGCCGTGGCGCTGTGGCGCGCCCTTGTCGCATACGACGGGGTGGAACCCGCGGGCCTGGGCGCGCGCGACACGCTGCGCACCGAAATGGGGTATTCGCTGTCGGGGCAGGATTTCGACGAAACGCGCTCGCCGCTTGAGGCGTCGCTGGAGTCGTTCATCGCGTGGAACACGGAGTTTGTGGGCAAGTCGGCGCTCGAAGCCCAGAGGCATGCGGGCGGATACGACCGTTTGACGGCCATTCGCACACCGGACCGCAGGGCGCCCCGGCATGAGTTCGAGGTGTTCTACGGCGATGCGCGCGTTGGCGTGGTAACAAGCGGGACCTTTGGGCCAAGCGTCGGGTATGGAATTGGATTGGCGTATCTTAACCCGGCGCATGCAGCCGCCGGATGTGCGTTGACGGCCGGGCCCAAGGGGCTTCCTGTCGAAACGGCCGAATTGCCTTTCTATCGTCACGGAACATGCAGGGAATAGCACTGGATTGGAGTACGAGACATGTACCCTGAGAACGCGAAGTACACACGAGATCACGAATGGATCCGGGCCGAGAACGGCGTTTACGTCGTGGGTATCACGTCGTTTGCCGCCGAACAATTGGGCGACGTCACCTACGTGGAATTGCCAAGCGCAGGCAAGACCGTGGAGCAAGGCGCAACCGCCGCCGCGGTGGAATCCGTGAAGGCGGCCAGCGACGTCTTTGCACCCGTGGGCGGGCGCGTCTGCGAGGTGAACAAGGCTCTGGATTCGGCCCCGGAACTCGTCAATCAAAGTCCGCACGATGAGGGCTGGTTCTTCAAATTGGAGAACGTGGACGCGTCCCAGCTTGATGGGTTGATGGACGCGAAGGCGTACGAAGCGTTTGCTTCGGCGAGTCACTAGTGAATTGTATCGGAGGATTTTGTGAGTTGTACCGCTGGCTTCCAGCCGGCTCTTAGTCCAAACGCCGGACTTCGTGGCTCCCAATTCCGGTTGAAACGAACTACAAGCGGTTCAACAGCATGCGTCGTCTGTAACCGGTCTGCAATGGTAGTTGCCGTTCGCAGTACAAGGAGTAAGTATGACTTGGGTTCCCACCACCGCCGATGAACGCAAGGAGATGCTTGACGTCATCGGGTTGAATTCCATCGATGAGTTGTTCGCGGCTGTCACCCCCGATCTTCGAGCGAAATCCTGGGACATTCCCCCCGGGCTTTCCGAGATGGCCGTTCGCGACTTGATGGCCGGCATGGCCGCCAAGAACGCTTCGAGTCTCGTGTGCTTCGCCGGAGGCGGCGCGTACGACCATTTCATTCCGGCCGCCGTCGACGCCCTGACATCGCGGGCGGAGTTCTACACAGCTTACACGCCGTACCAGCCCGAATGCGCTCAGGGGACGTTGCAGAGCATCTACGAGTACCAGTCTGCGATTTGCAGGCTCACGGGGCTGGACTTCGCGAACGCGTCGTTGTACGACGGGGGCACGGCGGTATTCGAAGCAGCGACAATGGCGGTCCGCGTGACAGGCCGCCGGCGCGTAGCTTGCCACCGATCGTTGAGTCCCATCTATCGCCGCATGTTGGAAACGCACGCGGCCAACTTGGGCATCGAGTTCACGACAGGCGACGACCCAACCGGCGCGGCCTGCGTGATCGTGCAGAATCCGTCCTTCCTTGGTTCGGTCGAAAATTACACGAATCTGTCGGAGCGCTGCCACGCTGCGGGGGCGTTGCTGGTGATGTCGTTTTATCCCGTGTCGCTGGGACTCGCGAAGACACCCGCCGAAATGGGAGTCGATATCGCCGTGGCCGAAGGCCAATCCCTAGGAGTTCCCCTTGGATTCGGCGGACCTTGGCTGGGCATTCTCGCGACGCGCAAAGAGCATGTTCGCAAGATGCCGGGGCGAATCGCGGCGGCCACGGAAGACGCTCAGGGCCGGCGCGGATTTGTGCTCACGCTGCAAGCGCGCGAACAGCACATCCGACGAGAGAAGGCCATGTCGAACATTTGTAGCAATGAAGCTCTGTGCGCCTTGCGCGCCTTGATTCATCTTTGCCTGCTGGGCAAAGAAGGGATTCAGGAAGTTGCGCGGCATTGCCACGCGAAGGCCGAGTACTTGAAGAAGAAACTGAAATTCGCGACGCTGCTGAACCGAGCGCCGACGTTCAATGAGTTTGCCGTACGGTTGCCCATCAACGCGGAGGAAGCCGTCAAAGCAATGGCCTCGAAAGGCTTTGTGGCCGGCATCCCCTTGAAGCCGCTTAACGCGGGCGATCCCGAAGACTTGCTCATTGCCGTGACGGAACGCCGCACCCGCGAACAATTGGACGCCTTTGCCCTGGCGCTGGAGGAAGTCTCATGCCGCTAATCTATGAAAAGTCCCGCAAGGGGCGTCGCGCAATCGCGCTGGATGCGTTGGATGTTCCGGAAGTCGAGTTTCCCGCGGCGTTGCGCCGGTCGGCGCCTGCCGAGCTTCCCGAAGTGGGCGAACTGGATGTGGTGCGCCACTTCACGAACCTCTCGCGAAAGAACTTCGGAATCGACTCGCACTTCTATCCGCTGGGTTCGTGCACGATGAAATACAATCCCAAGCTGGCCGAAGCTGTGGCGGCCTTGCCGGGCTTCGCGAATCTTCATCCCCATTTGTCGTCGACGGAGGCGTATTGGCCCTTGTGCCAGGGCGCGTTCGAGCTGATCCACGACACGGAGGCGTTGCTGGCGGAAATCGCGGGGATGCGCCAGGCGAGTCTTCAACCGATCGCGGGGGCGCACGGCGAGTTGACGGGCGTGCTTCTGATTGCCGCGTATCACAAGGATCACGGCAACACGAAGAAGGACACCATTCTGATACCGGATTCCGCGCACGGCACGAATCCCGCCAGCGCGGCAATCGCCGGATTCAACGTCGTCGAGATTCCGTCGGGCGCCGATGGCGTTCTTCATCTGGACGCCGTGAAGGCGGCCATGACGGACCGTGTGGCGGGACTCATGATGACGTGCCCCAACACGCACGGATTGTTCGAGCCGGAAGTCGGAAAGATCGCGGCCATGCTGCACGAGGCGGACGCGTTGTTGTATTACGATGGAGCGAACCTCAACGCAATTATCGGCAAAGCGCGCCCGGGCGATCTCGGGTTCGACGTCATGCACTACAATCTGCACAAGACATTTGCAACACCTCACGGCATGGGCGGACCCGGTTCGGGACCCGTGGGCGTCGGCGAGCGGCTATTGCCGTACCTACCCGGCCCGCGCGTGGTAAAAGGCGCGAACGGCTACGTCCTCGAGACGCCAGCCAAATCGATTGGGCGCGTGGCCCAGTTCTTTGGGAATTTCATGATGGCGGTGCGCGCCTATGCGTACATGCGCCATCTGGGGTGCGACGGACTACGCGAAGTGGCGGAGATCGCGGTGCTCAACGCGAACTACATTTGGGCGCGGCTCAAAGAAGCCTATGAACCCGCATTCGCGTTGCGCTTCATGCACGAGTGCGTTTTCACCGCCGCCCCGCAGGCACAGAAGGGCGTCCGGGCCCTGGATATCGCGAAGGCGCTTCTCGATTTCGGTTTTCACGCGCCTACGATATACTTCCCGCTTACGGTGAAGGAGAGCGTGATGATCGAACCGACCGAGACCGAGTCCAAAGAGACCCTGGATGCATTCTGCGACGCGATGCTCGCGATCGCTCGGACTATCGAGACCAATCCCGATTCGCTGCACCAGGCCCCAGTGACCACGCCGGTGGGCCGTTTGGACGAAGTGCGCGCCGCGCGCCAACTCAACTGTGCTTGCTGAGGTACGATGACGAATTCGCCGCCCAAAGGAGTTCAAAAAGCCGCAAGGCCCATGCGATTGATCGACGTGTCCTTCAACACACCCGAGAAGAACCTCGCGTACGACGAGGCCTTGCTTGACGCCGTGGAGGGGGGGGCGCGTGACGAGGTCTTGCGCTTCTGGGAAAGCCCTTCGCTGTTCGTGGTGTTGGGTGTGTCGCAGCCGTTGCGCGTTCACGCCCACGAAGAAGCCTGCATCCGCGACAACGTGCCTATCGTGAGACGATGCTCGGCAGGGGGCTGCGTGCTCCAGGGACCCGGCTGCCTGAACTACTCGCTCGTATTGAAGCCGGAGCGCCATCCCGAGGTACGTACGATTCGCGATTCGTACTGCCACATCCTCGGAAAGGTTGCCGCGGCCTTGCGCGCCAAGGGAATCAAGGCGTCGCACAAGGGAACCTCGGACCTTGCGATAGGAGGGAAGAAATTCTCGGGCAACGCGCAGAAACGCCGGAAGTATGCGATTCTTCACCACGGGACCATTCTCTACAATATGGACCCCGAGTTGATGGAAACCTACTTGCGCGATCCCGAGGACCGTCCGCAGTATCGCGGCGCGCGCACACACCGTGGATTTGTTTCGTGCGTGCCGCTTTCCCCCGAAGAAATCAAGGCTGCGCTTGTCCAGGCATTCTCGGCGGGGCCAAGCTTGTCTAAGCCTCGCCGTCCGGAACTCCGTGCAACCATCGAACTCCTGCATGACAAATACTCGACCGTTGCCTGGAACCGCCGTCGTTGACACAAGAAGCGGCGCGTGCCCGTCGGACTTTGACGCAGGCATGACCGGAGTGAATCGCGTTTCGGTTTCTTGACGATCCCCGACTTCCCTGCTACGATCTCGCTGTGGCAAAAGTACGAAAGCGGGTGCTTGCGGCGGGTTTCACGGCGTGTATTGGCGGCGTGATTGCGGCGTTGTATTTGATCGTTCGAATGCAGTTGATCGACCTGCCTTTTGCTGTTCCAGGAATGACAACTCCTGTTGCCTCACCTGCGGTCTCGACCATATCCGAAGTCACGCCTACAAGTGTCGGCGTAGCAATGCGATATGCTCACGCAGTTCAAGACGGCAACTGCGACGAAGTCTTGCGAATGGCGGGCTGGATGGTGGACAGGATGCGCCGCGTTGCGCTCGAATCATCGGACCCCGCGGTTATCAAAGCGGAGCGCGACAAACTTTGCGAGGAACTCGGCGCAAGGGTAGTGGAGGGAAATGTGCTGCGCTTCGAGGGGATCGAAGATCAGTATGTTTTTGCTCCAGGCGCTACAATGGAAGTCGTGGGGAAAGACGTAGGCCGCACGGATCTTTCCAGTCCTGTCGCGTACCGGACTTGGATCCGAGTCACCTATCCCAACAGCAGAACGGCGCCGTTGGTGCAGGATCTCGAAGCGGAGGCGATTGTGAAGCCGGTGCGCGCATGGAACGTCGGTGTCAATATATCGCGCGCCGACGACACGGTCTTGAAAGCTGGGGTCGTTGGCAATCTGGATATCGACTTTGATTCGTTCTCGTTCGACTGGCCCGAAGGCGGACAATAAAGGAGGGACGGTATGGCTATCGCACGTTGCGACCGGTGTGGAAAGATCTTCGACAAGGTTCGTGCGGCAATCTGCCCAGCGTGCGAGCCGCTGGAAGAAGAAGACTATGAGGTGGTGCGCAAGGCCCTCGTCGACAAGCCCGGTCAAAGCGCGGAGGACTTAGCCGAGCAAACCGGCGTGCCACTAGAGTGCGTGCTTCGACTGCTATCCTCGGGCCGCATCGAAACAACCGTGTCAAATATCGGAGTGAAATGCGGACGATGCGGCGCCCCGGCCATAAGCCTCAGTAAGAAGCTGTGCGAGGCCTGTCTTCAAAAACTCAATGCCGACCTGGCGATTCAACAATCCAAGATCAAGTTGCCCAAACGCAAGGGTATTGAATTGGGAACTGCTCTCAACGTCTTCGAAAAAGACGAAGATGGAGATGGGGGCAAGGGCGGACTGAAGTTCAACCGCTGAGACGGACGTCGCCTAGTTCGCAGACGATACGCTGCATGCGATGACGGTCCATGTCCCGCTTACAAGCCGGAGCGTGGCGTCGACGACAGCTAGTGGTTTCGTCGCATCGCCTCCGAAGACGGCCTGGGTGGTTTTGAGTTCGAATGCCGTATCGTGACTTCCACCGCTCGCGAGGACTGACGATAGCGAAGACTTATCCACTGGCACGGGGTTTGACAGCGCGCCATCCTTGTACACGCCCGCGTCGTCGAGCGCTTTCTTTCGCGATGCCAGGTCTACGTGAAATGCCTCTTCTCTTCCTTCCACTCTGATGAGCGCGCGGTAACCGTCCTCCAGCTCACCCGAGATCTTGGGCAGCGCATCCGAGCCGAACAGTTGTTTTGGTCTTCGCTTTGCGAAAGAAAAGGCTGCCGCCTGAATCGGACCACCGGCTTCCACAGTCGAAACCGTCACCAACACATCGTCGCGGTGGTCGCCGTCCAGATCGCAGAGCGCCACTTGCGGGTTGTATCCGCGAGACACTTCCACAGGCAGCGCGACGTGTTCGCCATCCTTGTCTTTCGCCTCGACGACAAGCGCAAGTTTCTCGATGAGCGGCGCTCTTCCCTCGCCGCGCAGTCCCACGAGATACGCGAAGTGCGGCTTCTCCGTCCAGAACTTCCCAAGCCGGCGCTGGTAGACTATCGTATCCTCGGAGAGGCCGTACGCTTCGGGTGACTGGAAGCGCGCGGGGCTGACATACATTTCCGCGTAGTCGCCGTAGTCTTGAAGGTCGTAACCTATACCGTCGAGCACCCAGCTCGCGCCGTACTCGGAAGGGGCGCCGGGTTCCATGGCCCCCTGCTCCGCCTCTCCGAGGTATTCGGAGATTCGCTTGATAAGCTCCGTACGCTCGGGCTTCGGCTCAAAGTACAACGTGAGCTGGTGGATGGTCTCTTTGCCGAAGAGCACTAGATACTCAACCTTGATAGGCTCCTCCATGCCAAACCAGCGCTCACGATACTCGAGATTCGACAGGTACTCCCCCTCCGCATTCCGCGCGAAGACTTTCTTCCCCTCGCCTTTTTCCGTCATCAGGGCCTGGTAGGGCACCCCCATGACCATCCAGGGCGACTGAGGCGCCCAGGGCGTCTCGGTCAGCGATTCAGCTGCCCGCGCCTCGCCGATGGTAAACGCGGCGGCAATCGCCAAACCCACAATTGAAAGGTAGGTACTGCGACGGAACAGCGCGACGTGTCTCGGGCCGAACATGCTCGGGGCTCCTTTTCCTTGCTTGAAACATCTCGCCATAAGCGAGAGACCTTGGCCACATCTTGTGCCTTCACGAACAAGAGCGTATACTACTTGTAGTGCGGTTCGCATCTATTGAGTTAACCGCGCCGCCCTGGGATGGCGAAAAGGGGCTTTATGACAAGGCGGGACAAGTACGGTGTGGCCATTCTGGTGGCTCTGTTTGGCGTATTGTTCGTGCTTCTAATCCTGACAAGCAGGCGCTATGGGTCGGCATCGAACACTTACGAGAACAGCGTCATTGTGCAGCAGCGCATCATTAACCTCCAAAAGAACAAACAATAATCAACCGGTAGTCGTCCAGGTCCATTGAATCGTTGCGTGCATCTACTTCGATCTCCTCTACTCGCGTGGGCCCTCGCAGTCGCCGCGTGGGGAGGTTCCGTCTCTTTCACCTTCCCTGTCAAAAGCGGCGAAAAGACCGTTGAGACGAAAACCGTCGAGGTCAACCGAGTCTCGTATGTCTCTCTGACCGGCCTTGTCTCGCAAGCCGGAGGAGACTGTTCCGTCGTGGACACGCGCATTGAAGTAAACTTCGCTGGAGGCGCCGCGTCGATCGCGCGGGGTAGCCTGGAGGTGAATGCGTCCTCTGGACGTTTCTCCCTGCGTCACCCGCCCTTGGTGAACGACAAATCGGTACTTATTGCCCTCAGCGACGTTGTCCCGTTCTTTGGCAATGCCTTTCGAACCAGCGTCACCCAGCGCGTCGCCGAGGGAAACGCCTCCGATGACGCCCCTGAGCAAGAGCCTCCTCCAGAGCTCAGTCCCTCGGAGTCCAAACCGGCCGTGAACGAAGCGGTGAACAACGCCGTTCGACTTGTCGTAATTGACCCGGGCCATGGAGGAAACGATGCGGGGGCAGTCGGCGCGGCAGGAATCAAGGAGAAAGACGTCGCTCTGGGTATCGCAAGACGCCTGGACGAAGTATTGCGCACAACCCATGGCATGCAGACCCTCTTGACCCGGAAAGAAGACGTCGCGCTGTCCGTCGAGAAGCGCGTGAGCGCGGCAAACGTCAAGCGCGGCACGCTGCTCGTGAGCATACACGCCGCCGCGAGTCTAGCCCCCACCACGACGGGGATCGCGGTGTTTTACGGGGGTGAGAGCCTCAAGTCCGCGCCCGGCACCCCCTCCGCGCTCGGGGAAGCCGTGGCTGCAGCGCTGGCGGCCTCCACTTCGACGCACGTGCGCGGTGTGCACCCGGCGGCATGCCGTGTGTTCACCGGGCTTCGCATGCCGGGCATTCAGGTAGAAGCCGGCGCGATCACGACGCCTGGCGAGGAATCGCTGCTTGCCGACGGAGGATATCAGCAGAAGATTGCGGAGGGGATTGCCAAGGGTATTATGCAGTACGCCAGCGGGGGGCAATAACCATGCCGGAACCTGTGCGAATGGGACTTGGAACCCGGGCCCTGCTATCCGCGTGGGCATTCCTGACGTTGATCCTGTTCTTCACGGTCATACTGCTTGCCGGGGAATTGATCAGCCGCGGCCAGAATCCTCTCGAGGTTGCCTTCACGGCAGAACCTCCGCCGCCTCCGGTTGCCCCGAGCGAAAGCTCGAGTCGCGCCAAGGAAATTCAATTGCGCTTTTCCGATGCCGAAGGCGGGCTGCTTGCCGTCGAAAAGCGGCGCGTCGAACTTTCGGACCACCTGGTCGACAATTGCAAAGTCGCCCTCGTCGAATTGTTGAAAGGGCCCGGACAAGGACTCTCTCCCCTCTTCGCGACAGTGCCGGATCCTTCCGCGAGTTTGCGCGCAGTCTATCTGGTGGAAGGCGGAGAACTGATTGTCGACCTTGCGCATGAAGTGCTGCCCGCAGCAAAGGCCGCTTCAGCCTCTTCCGAGGCGCTGCTGATCTACAGTGTCGTCAATACATTGTCCCAGCCGGAACTCAAAGGGCCTTCCGAAGACGTGGCCGTTGCGCGCGTCCGGTTTCTGGTCGATGGGTCGCCGCCCACCGACGCCTTCCCGATCCATCTCGACCTCTCGAGACCCGTCGCTCCTGACGACCAGTGGAACGCGGGGTCCGAGACGCAGCAGCCCGCCAATGGTTGATAGCAACGGCCCCCTCGGCGTGTTCGATTCCGGCGTGGGAGGGCTCACCGTGATGGACGCCATCATGAAGCGCCTGCCCGGGGAGTCCATCATCTACTTGGGAGACACCGCGCGGGTTCCCTATGGAACCAAATCGGCTGACACCGTAATTCGATATGCGAAGGGGTGTGCGGGTATTCTTGTCGAGCGAGGCATCAAGCTCCTTGTCGTGGCATGCAACACCGCGTCGGCGTATGCGATCGACGCCCTTCGCAAGGAGTTGACGATTCCCGTGCTCGGCGTGATCGAGCCCGGAGCCCGGCGCGCCGTCGCCGCGACGCAAAGCGGACGAATTGGCGTGATCGGAACCACGGGCACGATACGAAGCGAACGGTATCAGAAAACGATAAAGTCGCTTGAGCCGTCGAGCCGCGTATTCTGCAAGGCGTGTCCGTTGTTTGTCCCGTTGGCGGAAGAAGGCTGGACCACCGGTTCAGTCCCTTTGCTCGCCGCGTCCACGTATTTAGCGGAAATGTTGCATCAGGAGATTGACACCTTGGTGCTCGGTTGCACCCACTACCCTCTATTGAAGCGCGTTATTGCCGAAACGGTCGGCCCCGGCGTCACACTTGTGGACAGCGCGGAGGCCACATCCGAAGCGGTGTGCAATACGCTGTCGGAATTGAACGCATTTCGGCCCGAGGGCTCGCCCTCACAACGCTCCTTCCTCGTAACCGACGATCCCGAGAATTTCGAGCGGACCGGCCGCCGCTTTCTGAACGACGCCATTGACGCCATCGAGTGGGTCGACGTCTCATGAGCGTGCAAGAAGACGCCATCGAGACGCCTTCGCGCGGAAGAGTCTCGGAGCGTCCTTCCGCACCCACCCCATGGACGAGCATTGCACTCAGCGCCGTCGTCGTTGCCCTCGCGTCTGTACTATGCACAATCCTGTTTTCACGCTTTCTCGACTCGCGAATCCTCGATCTCAGGCCGACCAGTAATGACCTCAAGTCGTATGTCGTAGGGTTGCTGCTCGAGCGGGGCATTCC
>JBAZRU010000196.1:0-3318 GCA_041662805.1 Candidatus Hydrogenedentales bacterium
GTCGACTTCTATTGTGGCACGCGCGGCACGTACCAAGGAACCTTCAGTCTCGCCGAAGTAGGCCAAAGACTTGACGCGAGCTTTGATTGGACCAGCGCGGGCGCAACCGAAGCCGTCCTCAGGGCCAGGATTCAAAATCGTATCGAAACCTACCGCACGAGAGATAGTTTCTATTGGCCAATGGGATCGACGACCCCCATCATCGATTCGCTCACGATGACCGGCGGAGGCGGCGGCGCGTCCGTTCTGCGGCTCAGGGAAGGGATCGAACGGTTCACGATAACCGACATCAACAATCCGGCAGCGAGCGCGGAAGGCCAGAGCACCATTCCCGTCATGTGGGACCAAGCCATGTCGAGCTCGGGTGACACGCCCGACATTCTTGAGAAGTGGAAGTTCAACCATCTTCCCGGCGGGTCGAACGTCCTGTACATGGACGGCCACGTCTCCTACGGTAAGTTCCCTGGGCCCGATGATCGGGAAGTCCCGATGGGCAAGATGGCCGTCATGGTCGGCAGCATATGGTGATCGCGAAGGCGCATCTGTCCACTGTAGCGTGATTTCGAGAAGTGTTCGGAGGACGTTGTCTGGGATTCCGGACAACGTCCTCCTTCTTCACTCCACCGCCGTTCCTGTCTGATTACCGTGATGAAAACGCGGAAGCAAATGCATGGAGGTTATCCGGAATGACTCGCAGGACGTTCAGTAGCCTTGTAGGGGTTGCAGCCATTCTCGTGGCGGGGAATGCAATCGCCGTTGCCGGAGTGCCCCTCGATAAGGGCGTCATCATCACTTCATCACAAGGGCCAGTGACAAAGGCCGCTGAAATGCTTCGCGATGAAATCCAAAGGCGAACTGGACTGTCACTGGGGCAGCAAACGACGTTCCCTCACGCCGAGGGCGTCCCGGCAATCGTGCTGGGCGTCGCGGACGGTATGCCATCTGGCACGCCCAAGCCGCCTGAAGCGATTGCCATCCCACAAGCATCCGAGGGCTATGCCGTCTGGGTGGATACCGCTTCCGCCAAAGCGCCCACCGTGTGTATAGCCGGCCGGGATGTCCGAGGAACGTTGTTTGGTGCGGGACGTCTGTTGCGGGCGCTTCACATGAAGAAAGGCGCCCTTTCGCTGGACGAGGGTTTTCGTGTTGCTTCGGCCCCTCGCTACACGGTGCGCGGACACGAACTCGGCTACAGGAACAAATCTAACACCTACGATGCGTGGACCGTCGAGCAGTATGAACAGTATATCCGGGACTTGGCCGTGTTCGGGGCCAACGGAGTCCAACTTGTGGTGCAACTCGACACCATGGACAAGAAGGGGCCGCACATGACCGAGTCGGTCACCGAGCGGACAGTCAAACTCGCCAAGTTGCTGGGGGAGTATGGGCTTCGCGTGTGGATATGGCTGGCGCCGTCCGAAGATGCCATCACCCCGCAGACGGCGCCGGCGGTCCTCGATAAATGCCGGGCGCTCTTTGAGCAATGCACGCCCATCGACACGGTATTTGTACCGGGAGGCGACCCAGGCGGCACGCCGCCGGAAGTCCTGCTGCCGTTGTTGAAGGATATGGCGGCAATGTTGCGCGCCACGAACCCGCACGCGGAAGTCTGGGTATCCAACGAGGACATGCCCCACGAGTGGAATGCCACCCTTTTCAAAACGCTCACCGAGGAGAAGCCGGACTGGCTTAGCGGTGTCGTGTTCGGAACATGGGTGAAACTGCCGTTGGCGGAGATGCGCGCCAAGATACCGGACAAGTACCCGTTTGTGCAGTACGCCGACATCACGCACTGTATCGAATGCCAGTACCCGGTGCATGACTGGGATCAGGCGTTCGCCGCGACCCTGGGTCGTGAGCCGATTAACCCGCGCCCTGTCGCAACCTCGCATATTTACGACACGATGGCCCCGTATACCGTCGGCTTCAACACCTATTCGGACGGAGTGAACGATGACGTCAACAAGTTTGTCTGGACTGCCAAGGGCTGGGACGCGAATGCGGACGTCAGACAGATCCTGAAAGAATACGGCCGATATTTCATACAAGAGGACCTCGGTGACGACGTAGCCGAGGGGCTTCTTGCCCTGGAACAGAACTGGAAGGGTCCATTGCTCGAGAATAACGGCGTGGAGAACACACTGGCCCTGTGGAATGAGATCGAAATGAAGGCGGGAGTAGACGCCGCAGGCAACTGGCGGCTTCAGATGGGGTTGTACCGTGCCCACTACGATGCCTACATTTACCGAAAACTGATCGCGGAAACGCGACGAGAACAGCAGGCGCTGACGGAACTTGGGCGCGCGCGAGACGACAGTGCTGCATCCACAATCGCGCTTGCTGAGAAGACCCTGGCCGAGGCAGACTCACAGCCCGACGTTCCGGACTTGCGCGCGCGCGTCGAGCAATTGGGTGCTGCTCTCTTCAAGAGCATCGGGATGCAGCTCAACGTGGCCACGTACGGCGCGTCCGATTGGGAACGCGGGGCGACGCTTGATGCGCTTGATATGCCCCTGAACAACCGGCGCTGGCTCGAAGCTCAATTCAAAGAAATCCTGGCGCTGCCGGATGAGCCCGCGCGCCTGGAACGTCTAGCGAGCATCCTGAATTGGGAAGATGCCGGGCTGGGAGGATTCTATGACGACCTTGGCAATCCCTCGAAACAGCCTCATCTCGTGCATCAGAAAGACTGGTCTGCGGACCCCGGGTACGTAGCATCGCCTCAGAATGAAGTTATTGAGGTGAAGGGACGTGAGGCGTGGCGAAAATCGTGGCTGGACCAAGGGCAAACACTGTACGGCACGCCACTACAGATGCACTACAAAGGACTCGACGCCAAGGCGGGCTACACCTTGCGCGTAGTCTACACCGGCCGATTTCGGCCTACCATGCGGCTGGTTGCCGATGGGAAGCATGAGATCCACGGTCCACTCCCCCAACCGGCGGATGTTAAACCGGTCGATTTCCCCATCCCGCAAGAGGCCACAGCCGACGGGGTGCTTGACCTCGAATGGCAGCTTGTAGACGGACGGGGGTGCCAGGTGGCGGAGACGTGGCTGCTTCGTACAGGGGGGTGAGTTGCGACCATCGTCAGACCCCTCGGAGAGTCGACGCCACGCGATCAATTGCTTCTCCGTAGATTCTCAGCCGTTGGCGAACATTCCATGCTATACTCGTTTCGGTTTGGTCGCGGCAGTTTGCGGCCTTACAAGCGAGACGGGGGACTGATTTCATTGGGGGGTGTACGCTCATGCGGACAGCTCGCGTTCTCGCTGCTCTCTTGATGGGGATGGCCGGTTCCTCGGCCATGGCGCAGAT